>CAZJZR010000045.1:0-11976 GCA_964550475.1 uncultured bacterium | reverse complement strand
GTGTCTTAATTCAGGCACGGTCTCACCCTTGGCGAATGCTGTTTAATCAATTTCACGCCACCTGCTTAGGTTTAGGAATTGCAGCATTTTATTTGTTACCTGCTTATTTTGAAAAAACCTTAGTCAATATTCAGGGCGCGAACGGTGTGGGGGGAGAATTCCAAGACAAGATGCTTGGCTCACCCAGGCACGTAAACAATTTAGTCGATTTTGTTAATCGCAATTATTCGACAGTTTTTAATCATCAATCATTAATGATGATTATTTTAGTCATAATAGTCGTTGTAGCGTTATTCTTTTCAAGAGGCAGCAGAGAATTCAAGAAAACTTATATTAGGAAAGTCTTTTTTTGGTTTAGCAGTGCCCTAGTCATAGCATTTTTGATGAGTTACTTCTCATTGCCATTATGGCAATTGAGTTCAACATTACGGCAAATACAAAGTCCCTATCGCTTATTAATATTTTTCACATTTCAGGAAGCAGTTTTGTTCGCTTTTGCGCTAGATCTTGCACTCAAATTGCCGAGATTTCCAAAAGCTATCTTGTCAACGATCCTAGGGGGATTATTGTTGGTTAATTTTGGGTTTGGCCATCAATTTGCCAGAACATTCCCGACAATTCACAATCCTGGCAGAGCGAATATTGAACATCTCAACGGATTTAAAACAGCACTCCATGATCCGTTTACTAATAAATTAGTAGATGTGACTGAGTATCGTCCATTGTTACCGAATCAACAAGCCGCGCCTCAACCTCAACTGAACCAACCACCAAGCACTGTGCTAGACGGTCAGGCAACCGTTGAGGTGCAAGCTTGGCAAAGCTATCAACGAGATTTCCGAGTGCGAGCCACGACCGAGAGCACTGTGAGAATTCGGACTTATACCTATCCCGCTTGGCAACTGTATGTTGATAACCAATTACATCCAACCACGGTTTTAGAGGACGGTACCATTGGCTTTAGCGTGACTCCCGGTGATTATGCCGTTCGGTTGAATTTTGGTTGGACATCCATGTTTTTCTGGGGGACAGTGCTGAGTCTGATCTCTTGCTTGTATGCAGCATTGGCCGCATTCACGCTATTCCGTCCTAAGCTGAGTCACACTTCATTGAGTCACACTTCATGTCACACTTCATAAGGTTTTTGGCGACTAAGTAGCGGTGAAATGTCACCCCATGGCGATCAACCACTTCAGTTCCCGTTTGTTCAAAGCCGAATTTGAGGAAGAGTGGATAGCTGAACTCACTGGCTTCGGCGTAGAGACGGGGCATCTGTTGCTGTTGGGCGTGGTCTAGGGTTGCTGCTAGTAGTTGGGAGCCAATACCTTGGCGGACGCGATCGCCCATCACATACAACGCATTCACATGGCCATCGGCGGCAAGGCTGCAAAAGCCGACGATCTCTGGAGCACCGCCATCGTCCTCCTCCTCCGCCACAACCATCCTGGCATTGAGAATCCACGATCGCAGGGCCACCCCATCCGCCGCAAAACTCGCCCACATCTGCACCTGCGCCTCTGAATAGGCACTCGGCCCCACTGTCCGCACCGCATCCGCATACACCGTCTGCAATGCTGCCAAATCCTCCTCCGTCGCCACCCGCATCCTGATCCCCATCGCTCCCTAACTCCTAAACTCCCTAACTTTCTACCACACCCCCGTCCGTCGCCAATTGAAAAAGGTCTCCAACCAATCCCGTCGCCAGGGTTGTTGGGCTTGGGCAACCTGCCATTGGGCTGCCGTTTGCTGAAGAATTTCGGCACAGGTGGGCGAAGGGGTAGCGAGGCGGTGCAGTTG
This sequence comes from uncultured bacterium, assembly GCA_964550475.1. Lineage (GTDB taxonomy): Bacteria > Cyanobacteriota > Cyanobacteriia > CAIUCS01 > CAIUCS01 > CAIUCS01. The sequence continues at coordinate 10,179 of CAZJZR010000045.1, read as the reverse complement.
ATCGATGGGGACTCGTTGCTGGATGGCGAGGGCGATCGCCCCCACTAATTCCACTGCCTCAGCTCCCACCACTTGTGCCCCGACGACCAGGCGATCGCGAACAATCAGTTGACAGAATCCTGTGGTTTGATCGCGCAGATGGGCGGCAGCCAGGTGCTTGTAGGGTTGCTGGAGGACGTGCAGTGATTGGCCGTAATACCAATAGCGACGGGCTTGGGCAACGGTGAGTCCCACGCTGACGAAGGGGGGTTCGGTCCAAACGACGCGGGGGAGTGTGCGCGGGTTGACGCGGCGGCGCGGCCAAAAGAGGGCATTATCCACCGCTGTAGTGGCTTCGTGGCCAGCGATGTGCTCCCAGACTTCGCCATCAATCGGGTTACCGCAGGCGTAAATCTGGGGGTTGGTCGTCTGGAGGCGATCGCTGACCCAGATGCCGCCTGTGGTATTTAACCGTACCCCCACAGCAGCTAGGTTTAGCCCTGCCGTTGCCAGTCGAGCCGGGGGAACTAGCAGCAATGTATCCGCCGCGATCGCCCGATCGCCCGCCTGTACCCACATCTGACCATCCAACTGCCGCACTTGGGTGACATCGCCCGGAGATAACACCTGCACGCCATCCGCTTCCAACTGAGCTTGCAGCAGCCAAGCCGCCTGTGTGTCCATCGTAGGCAAGATCTGCGCCGCTTGGGGAACCAGCGTGATCCCACAGCCGCTCCGTTGCCATGCTTGAGCCAGAGCAATAGCCGTGGGGTTCGCCCCGATCACAATGGCGTGGCGATATTGGCTGACTTCCTCTGGGCTAAGCTGGAGCAGGCGATCGGGGGTGAGGTGGGGCGTATCGTGGAGTCCAGGGATGGGTGGGTCAGTCGGTTCGGTGCCGACGGCGATCAGGTAACGGCGCGATCGCAGCGTCCGGCCTGCCACATCCAAGCCCAACTGAGGCCGGGCATGAAACGCCCCCACTCCATCGATCACATCGACCCCTAACGCCATCAATCGTTCTGGCGCATCGGCTTGACTGAAGTGATGGCTGACGGTCGCTGCCCATTGACTCCGTACCGCTAAGGATGGCAGGTCGGGGTTCAGGGGCAGCGGGAATGTGGACTGGTGCAGACTGGCCCACCCTAAACCGCCAGTTAATGGCCAGGGAGTGGTGTTATGGGTGACCAACGCCACCCGCGATCGCCACTGTGCCGCTAACCGTGCCGCCGCCATGCCAGCGCGACTGGCACCAATAATCACAAGGTCGTAGTCGTAGGTCATAGACGGGCGTAGGTCATGGACGGGCTAGAGAGCCGATCACGTCAAGGAAATTGGATGTGAGCCGATTAGCGAAACGCTTTGAAAGTCACCATTCACATCCCCCAAAGGCAAGCTGATGCGGTGACCGACTCTCCAAGAGATTCCGTGTCATTTCAATCCTTCGGCCAGCAAAATGGGGTATTATTCATCAAACGTAACCGTTCACATCCCTCCGTGGGAAAAGGGTTGCGGGCTACGCTCGCTGGTTCCTCCTGCTTGGGAGAGTGAACAGTTACCATCAAACTAACGCATAATATGTCGCAACAGGGAATTGTCCGTCAGTTTGGCGTTGCGTTATAGCGTTGAATTATGGCGTTGAATCACTAGTTGGGCGGCTCACGACACACACTTTAATGGAAGAAATTGATTTTCGCGCCATCCTGGCAGAGCTAGTAGAGGCTGCATCTCAAGATGAAAGCTTGGTTCAATTCCGATCACCGATTAGTGCCCATCAATACCTCCGGCTCTACCAACTCGTAACCAAGTACATCAGTCCGGAGAGCACCGTCCTCGATTGGGGTGTGGGTAATGGTCATTTTTCTTACTTCCTCGTCAGATCGGGGTACACGGTTAGTGGTTTTGAGTTTTCTGATTGCCCCAAAGTTTGTGGTCGCCTTGAGCCAACGTCTTACACCTTTAGCAAAGGCAACCTCGGCGATCCTGTTTCATTACCCTATGAAAGTCAAACATTTGATGCTGTTGTTTCGGTCGGTGTACTGGAGCATGTGCGCGAAACTGGCGGAAATGAGATTGCCAGTCTGAATGAAATCTATCGCATCCTCAAGCCTCACGGCATCTTTCTGTGTTTCCACTTGCCGAATCAATATAGTTGGATTGAGGCACTGGCTCGGTCAATTGGTCGTTGGTCTCATCAATATCGCTATACAACCTCAGGTGTTTTATCTCTGGCTAAGGATGCTCGGTTTGACCTCCTGGAACTTCAGCGATATGCGATCTTGCCCCGGAATATATGGTGGTGGGGCATCCCCAAGCCTATGAGGTCGTCGTTTCAGGTCGCTCGATTCTATGATCAAATGGACAATGCCCTGTCTCTGCTGTTGTCACCAGTCTGTCAGAATTACCTGTTTGTAGCCCGGAAGCGTGTCTAGAGATTCTGAATCACGCCGTCATCCGCTTAAGCCCCTGCCATGGGTGATTGTTTGTTTAACCCATTACCCATGACCTACTTTTGGTGCGTTTGCTGAGCCAGGGTATTGCGTTCCCAAAATACGCCATCGGTGTAGCCTTGGATGGCGCGATCGCCCTTGGCTAAGTCCAACCGTTTTGCCGCCCAGCAGCAATACTCGCGATCGAGTTCAATGCCCGCATAGCGACGACCCAATTTTGCCGCTACGACTGCCGTTGTCCCGGAACCCAAAAATGGATCAAACACCATGTCACCGGGATTGGAACTGGCGAGAATCACTTTGGCTAGTAGCTTTTCTGGTTTTTGGGTGGGGTGGTCGGTGTTTTCTGGCATCGACCAAAAGGGCACGGTTAAATCAGTCCAGAGGTTGGAGGGGGCGGTGAGGCGGTAGTTGCCGTCCTCTGTACTGTGCCAGTCTTTGGGTTGGCCGTTAGCATGGCGATAGGGGGCGAGGACGCGCCGCTTCAGGCGAACGGCTTCGGTGTTGAAGGTGTAGTCGTCGGAGACGGTGCAAAACCAGAGCTGTTCGGCACAGTTTTTCCAATTGGCCTTGGCTCCCCGGCCTTTTTCGCGTTCCCAGGTGATGCAGTTGCGGATGATTAGGTGTTCGTCAGCGATCGCCTGTACCGCCGCCAGCGATCGCCAATCGCCACAAATGTAGACAGAGGCCGTTGGTTTCAGCACTTTCAGCAAGCGGGGAAACCAGGACTCTAGCCAAGTGCGATAGTCGTGCAGCGATCGCCCCCGAAACTGCGTCGAGTTAAAGGCTTTGGTGAGGTTATAGGGTGGGTCGAGAAATAGTAAATCCACCCAGGCGGTAGGTAACGCATCCAACAGGCTGAACAAATCTTGGTTGAGGATGCGGTTATCCAGTTGGGCAGGGGCGATCGGGGGGTGCAGTGGGGTGAGATGTTGTTGATAGGTGGCGCGTTCCTCCCCCGATAGGCGAAGGGTCTGGTTCCGGGGTGCTCGTGGTTTGGGGGCAGACTCGGACGCTTCGCAGGGCACAGGGGGCGATGACGGTGACAATGGCTCAGTGGGCACAGAGGCGACAGTAAACGGTTGATCTCACATTGACATCACGATTCTAAAAGATTCCCATTCAATTCACCGGAATCACACCAAAGGCTTTTAAGATCGAGCCACAGGACAAGGGGCAGGGATGATCTGGGATTGAATTCACAGTCCTAAATCACTGTTGGCGATCGCATCTAGGCTCACTATATACAACAATAGATAGACCAGATAGACCGTAGATAGACCGTAACCGTTCACATCCTCTCATGGGAAAAGTGTTGCGGGCTACGCCCGCTTGTTTCTCCCCTGACCAGGAGTGAACGGTTACGATAGACCACAGATAGGTTACAGAGCAATAGCTAGAGAACAATAGATAGACCAACCCAGACGAACGGTAATCCAGCAATTTCCCGTAATTCTCAGCCAGTTGTACCTCAATTTAGCACTCGGCCTCACGTTCCGTTCATCCATCCAGTCATCGGGTTGGTCGGGAGATGATCACGATAGACGCGCTTCTGAGTCATCATTCACCCCCTAATCCCCAAGGATAGCTTTACGCTTCGGCTTCATCACCCATCGATCATGCCTGATTTACTTGCATCGTTGCCTTACATCACCCTATCTGCCGCCACCTTTGATAAGGTGCGTCAACTGTTGCAGCAACTTTCAGAGCAATTGGGGACATCTGCGATCTTGATCACTGAGGCCGATTATCCAAATGTGGGTTTGCCAAATCCGGGTTCGCCAGATCGGGGTTCGCTGCCAACTGGGGATTTGGTATCAATCTTTGTTTGCCCAGATGTAGCCTTGCTGTTGTGGGGACAACCTGCATCGCCCACAACGGCCTTACCATCGGAATTTAATACCCTTTACCCCGATCGCTTCTACCACGTCCGGCTTTCGTTTGAAACCAGTGAATTGCACCAAATTCTCAGTCGCATCGATCCCCAATCTGCCAAACTGACCACTGCATTGCACCTGTTAAAACAACAACTGGGTTCACCCTCCGTATCGACGACACAACATGCCTTAATCCAGGGGTTATTAAGCCTGTATGCGTCCGAGTCCAACAGTTGTTTGCTGCCTGAGACGGCTTATCCCACCGTTTCGATCTTTCAGCCGTTTCAGGAAGCGTTGCACCAACAAATTGAGCAAGAAAAGGTGCTCAACCATGTTGGGCGGCAAATTCAGCAAAGTTTAGAGTTGCCGGTGATTTTGACCACGGCGGTGCAAGAAACCCAGCGTTTTTTGCAGGTGGAACAGTTGGCGGTGTACCAGTTTGATCGGTCGCCGCGTCATGGGGGAGTGGCGCGCCAGGTAGCCGGAACCCCTGGCCCCAGTTTGGCCATTCAGTATCCAGAGTCTTCAGACGGGATTAGCACGAAGGTAGAGTCAAAGGCAGAGTCAGCCGTTCCCAGTCCCTTGCTGGCGGAGGTGGGGACTGGCGATCGCAGCTCCGTGGTGTGGAATTTTGATCAGCCATCCCCCCATCAGCATGGTCTGGAGCATTGTCAGTTGGTGGGAACGGTCGCCTGTGCCAGTCCCTACTGCCACGGCCAAACCATTGCCCTCTCCCCAGCCGCCAACCGAGATCAATTCCCGGCCTGTTTACTGCAATTTTTGCCCGCGCCGATGGCTCTGTTAGCCGTGCCAATTTTGGTACATGAGGAGTTGTGGGGGGTGCTGGTGGCCTACGAATGCCAGATCCAGCGGCAATGGCAATCGAATGAGGCGACATTTTTGGAGCAGGTGGCGCAGAGTTTGGCGATCGCCATTCAACAGTCCCAACTCTATACCCAACTGCGAGAACAAACGGAACGCTTGGAACAACTGGTGGCCGAACGCACCCAGGAACTCCACACGGCGTTGCTGGCGGCTCAATCCGCCAACCGCGCCAAAAGCGAATTTTTGGCCGCCATGAGCCACGAATTGCGTACCCCCCTGACCTGTGTGATTGGCATGTCGGCGACGCTGCTGCGGTGTGCCACGGGGCAAAGTGGCAGTTACCGCTTGCCGGAACAAAAGCAGCAGGACTACCTCCGGACAATTTATGACAGCGGCGAACAACTGCTGGCCTTAATTAACGATATTTTGGATCTGTCTCAGGTGGAGGCGGGTAAAACCATCTTGGAACTGACGGAGTTGGTGCCGTCTAAGATCGCGTCCCAAGCGTTGCAGGTGGTGCGGGATCATGCCAAAAAAGCCAAGGTCGATCTGCGATTGGACTTGAATATTGACCCGAAGCGCGATCGCCTGATTGCCGATCAACAGCGGCTGCACCAAATTCTGCTCAACCTGCTGAGTAATGCGATCAAGTTCACCCCAGAAGAGGGGGAGGTGATTCTGCGGCTGTGGTCAGAGGATAATGCGGTGATTTTCCAAGTGGAAGACACGGGCATTGGCATTCCAGAGGAACAATTGCCGCTGCTGTTCCAACGGTTTCAGCAATTGGACTCGTCCTATCGCCGCAAATATGGCGGTACGGGGCTAGGACTGGCACTGACCAAACAGTTGGTGGAATTGCACCATGGCCGGATCGAAGTGGATTCGATTGTTAACCAAGGTTCTAGCTTTACGGTTTGGTTTCCGGTACAGTCTAGCCTCAGTCCCCAGGTTCCACGGGATAGCCAAGGGAACATCGCCGAGCTACCGCAGGGGCGAATCGCCCTGATTGAAGACCAAGATGATGTGGCCATGCTGATTTGCGATATCCTCACCACCGCTGGTTACCAAGTGGTGTGGATGGTGGAGGGCTTTGCGGCGGCGCAACGGATTCAAATCCTCCGTCCCCAGGTGGTGATTACCAACACCCACGCTGACAAAACCGATGATTACGAGATTATTGAGTGTCTGCGGCGGGTTCCCACCACCCGCGACCTGAAAATTCTTGCCCTGACCACGGATCCCATCCCGGACAGTTTGCTGAAAAAATATCCCAAGGTGATTGATGATTACTTAGTCAAACCGTTCCAACCGCAACAGTTGCTCGATAAGGTGACGATGCTCAGTCGCATCTAACTAAATCGATGTAACCGTTCACTCCCCGTCAGGGGAGACGTGGGCGTAGCCCGCAAGGCTTTTCCTCTGGGGGGATGTGAACGGTTACGAATCGATTTTCTATAGTCAGCCTAAATCAGCCCGAACCAGGCAAGCGGCTTAAGCCCCTTGTTCTGCAAGTTGAAGAACTTGTCTCGTTTCTAACCGAATTCGGATTGCTATATCTACCGTCCACCCTGTCTTCCCAAACCTGAATGTTGATTCTGACCAATGATGATGGCATTGAAGCCCCTGGCTTGGCGGCATTGGTGCACGCGATCGCCCAAACGGGCTTTGCCGATCGCGGCGTAGTGGTGGCTCCGCAAACGGAATGGTCGGGCTGCGGCCATCAGGTGACCACCCACCGCCCCATCCAAGTGGAACGCCGATCGCCCCGCACCTACGCGATCTCGGGCACCCCTGCCGATTGTGTCCGGATTGCGCTCAACCAATTTTTACCCCAAGCCGACGATGATCCGGTGCCGAGTCACACCACCCCTTGGGTGATTTCTGGGATTAACGCAGGCGGCAACATGGGCGCGGATGTGTACATTTCTGGGACAGTGGCAGCGGTGCGCGAAGCCGCCTTTCACCGCGTGCCTGGAATTGCCATTTCCCAATACCGCAGCGGCAAAAAGCCGGTCAACTGGGCACGTACCCAACGGTTAGCCGAAACTGTTCTGACCCAACTGCTGTCCCAACCACCCCAACCGGGGGCGTTCTGGAATGTCAATCTGCCCTATTTAGACGACCACGCCCCCGATCCATCGGTGGTGATCTGCCAACCTTGTACCCGTCCCTTACCGATTGCCTATCGGTACGAGGGCGATAGTTTAGTTTATGTGGGAGAGTATAGTAAGCGCGATCGCACACCGGGCACCGATGTGGATGTTTGCTTTTCCGGTCAGATTGCGGTTACCCAAATTCAACTGTAAATACTGTAAATAACTCTCAGTAAATAACTGTCAATAAATCCAGCGAGTTACGCAGTTCGGACATTAGCAAATACAACGTACACCGTAACCGTTCACTCCCCGGCAGGAGAGGAACAAGCAGGCTACGCCCGTAACACTTTTCTGATGGGGGGATGTGAACGGTTACCGTACAACATTTAGAAAACTTAGAAGCCACGATTTAGTCCTGATTTACAACTGACGACCGATTGGCAACGTTGCTAAGGTAAGGTGCATTCCTCCATGGCTAATATCAAACATCTTGCCCTATTACACCGGGGTTCCATTGTCTGGAACGAATGGCGCATCCGTTACCCTAATGTGAAACCCGATCTGCGGGAAGCCGATCTACAACGGGTCAATTTGCGCGGGATGAACTTGGAAGACGCAGATCTCTACCGCGCGAACCTGCGGGAAGTCATCCTCTACGAAGCCAATCTGCGCCGCGCTACCCTCTACAAGGCCGATCTGTGTATGGCCAACCTCTGCCGCACGGATCTGCGGGAAGCGGATTTGTACCACAGCAACCTCTACACGGCCAATTTGGTGGAAGCTAATTTGAAAGCTGCCACCCTCTACAAGGCCGATCTGCGGGAGGCCACCTTCTACCGTGCCGATTTGCGGGAGGCCACCTTCCACGAAGCCGATCTGCGGGAGGCGACCATGGAGGCGACCAATTTGATTGGCACCACCTTCTACACCGCCAATTTGTCCCGCGCCAATTTGATGCGCTCCAACCTATGTATGGCCAATTTGGTGGGGGCGAATCTGTACCGCGCCAATCTGCGGATGGCGAATTTGGTCAGCGTCAATTTGTATAAGGCCAGTTTGCAAGAGGCAAATCTGTATAAAGCCGATTTACGGGAGGCGATCGCCAGCATGGCCGATTTCAGTCAGGCCAACCTGCGGGAAGCCGACATTTCCATGGCCAATTTGATTAATGCCAATTTCCAAAATGCCAATCTGACCGGAGCGAAGTTGGACATGGCTAATTTGTGGAATGCCAATTGCGAAAACGCCATTATGCCAGAGGGTTGGCAATTGTCGGTGGAGTCGTTTGTGAGTTCCAGCAGTAATCCATCCCATGTGGACATAACTGTGCCGCAGCGGGTGGAAAGTCGGATGTAATTTATTGGTGTGGGGATTTGGTGTGGGGATTTGGTGTGGGGATATAGTTGTCTGCGGATTTAGCTGGCGGTCAGGGGTGATAGGGAATAGGTAAATAGGTAAGAGACTTGCGACTAAAAGACCCGCAAGGTGTAGGGGCACGGCAATGCCCATTCGTGTCAGGGTAAGGTTTCAGGGAAGATGTCAAGGATTAAATTGATATAGCGATAATCCTGTAAGGGCGAAGCATTCCGGCCATGATTTTTGGACAAGTTCATAGATCAACTACCGGAATGCTTCGCCCCTACACCTTGCGTGATCATCATGCGTGATCATCATAGGTGTTGCCCTACATCTGTTGGTTATCAACCGATTCGAGGAATCCTTAAATCTGCTTGACACCTATGGCCAATGCCGTATCCGTAGAGTTAGCGGTGTGGGTACATTTTGAACAACTCGCGTTGTTTGTAACTCAGTTGGGTGTGCTATAGATGGCGTAGCGATTTGGGCTGGGCTATGGTTCACGGCTGATGGCAGAATTGCACCGCGATCGCCACATCACTGGTTTGTTGGGGATACTGCACCACGGGTCGGGGAATCACCACTAACTTCACCCCCAGTTCCGCCGCCAGTTGCCGCTTCACGTCTTCGCCACCGGGTTGCCCAGAGGCTTTGGTCACCACCATAGAAATCCGCCATTGTTGCCACAACGCCCGCTCCAATTCCAGCGAAATCGGCGGACGCAGGGCAATCAGGCGATCGCTGGTAAATCCAGCGGCCAATGCGGCTTGCAAGGCCGTCACCGAGGGCAGGATGCGGGCAAACAGGGTAGCGCGATCGTGCCAGGACTGGAATTCATGTAGGGTGCGGTAACCGACGGTGAGCAGGACGCGATCGTGCGGTAGGGGCGAATGACCATTCGCCCGTACAAGGGGTAGACATTCGCCCGTGGGGTTCAGGGTGGGGCGTTCGTAGCGTAGGTAGGGGAGGTGGTGTTGCTGGGCGAGGGCGATCGCGGTTTGGGAGATCTGTACCGCATAGGGGTGGGAGGCATCCAGGATGGCGATGATCTGCTGATCCCGCAGAAATTGCGGTAGGGTGTCGGGGGTGAGGGTGCCAACGTGGATGCGGAAGTGGGGATGAACCGGGTAGAGCGATCGGGCTGATTCGGTCGTCACCGTAATCACGCATGGAAGCGGAGTTGCCCCAGCAGAATCAGGCTTCTGCACTTGCTCATTCTGCACTTGCTCATTCTGCACTTGCTCATACAGTGTTCGGACAATTTCGGCACTGTCCTGAGTTCCCCCAATCAACCAAATCCGCCCCTGATTCATATCGTCATTTGCCCAACTTTCATAGCAGTTTTCATATATATGCGATACAGACGATGCCAGTCCCCCTACGCGGCAAGCTGTTGGGTGATGTGGGTGAGAGGTGCAGGGGCAGGTTTAACCGATCAGTGGTCGGTCAAAGCCGTTGTGTTAAACCTCGTCTAAGTTGAGACCCGGAGTTCTTCTGCTTGGGGGTCAAGGTGATTTTTCACCCAAAGGCGGTCAGCGATAGCCAGGGGATCGGCATTAATCTGGTGTTGAAATTGCTCAACTCGTTGCTTCAATT
>CAZJZR010000044.1:0-11978 GCA_964550475.1 uncultured bacterium | reverse complement strand
GCCTGTGGATCATCCACGGTCACGGCACAGGCAAGTTGCGCCAAGGGGTGCAGGAGTTTCTCAAACAACATCCCCAAATCAGCCATTTTGAGCTGGCGGCTCAGGCGGATGGCGGTAGTGGGGTAACGATTGCCTACTTAAAGTAACTATTATTGATTTCCTAACTTAACTCTCGCGTGTATACCCGTCCCCTTGCCCGCTTAATTGAACAATTGCAACGCCTACCCGGTGTTGGCCCCAAAACCGCCCAACGGTTAGCCCTGCACATTCTCAAACGCCCCGATACCGAAATCCAAGCCCTCGCCCAAGCCCTGATCGAAGCCAAGCAACAGGTGGGGCAGTGTTCCGTCTGCTTTCACCTGTCGGCGGAACCTGTCTGCGAGATTTGTTTGGATCGCACCCGCGATCGCCGCACCATCTGCATCGTCAGCGACTCCAGAGACGTGATCGCCCTAGAAAAAACCCGCGAATACAAGGGGCTGTATCACGTTCTGGGTGGACTGATTTCCCCCATGGACGGCATCGGCCCCGACCAACTGTACATCCAACCGCTGGTACAGCGGGTCAGCCGTGAGCAGCCAGAGGAAGTGATTGTCGCCATCAGCCCCAGCGTGGAAGGCGAAACCACAACGCTGTATGTCGGACATTTACTCAAACCGTTCACCCGCGTCACCCGGATCGCCTTTGGTCTACCCATGGGCGGCGATTTGGAATATGCCGATGAGGTGACCTTGGCGCGTGCCTTGGAAGGGCGGCGAGAGTTAGATTAGGTGGAATGGTGAGATTGAGGCTAATGCTGGGGTAAGCAACTGCGTTGATTCATTTATTAGTCGCGATCGCTTGCAGAGACTGAGCCGTTCGTGGTAACCGTTCACTCCCCATCCGGGGAGAAGTAGACCCAACCCACAGTAATTTGCCTTTGGGGGAATGTGAACAGTTACAAGCGATGAGTTTTAGATTGGTATTGGTGATGTTGAATTAGGAGGTAATTGCTGTGATCTCAGTACGAGATGAAAATCGGTACTTTACCCCTGACGAGTATTTTGCCTGGGAAGAGACTCAATTAGAGAAACACGAGCTAATCGATGGTCGGGTTTATGCGATGACTGGTGGGACTAGAAATCACAGTGATATCGCAGGTAACTTTTTAGCAATCATCAAACCCCATCTTAGGGGCAGCGGTTGTAAAACTTACAACTCTGACTGTCGAGTGAACATTCTTAATACGTCTAACTATATTTATCCGGATCTGAGCGTTACCTGTGATCCGAGAGATACATTGAACACACAATATATTACCTATCCTTGCCTGATTGTCGAGGTTTTGTCGGATAGCACCGAAGCCTATGACCGTGGCAAAAAGTTTGAGAAGTATCGCCATAATCCCAATCTAGTTGATTATGTGTTAGTCAGTTCTGACGAGGTGGCCGTTGATATCTATCATAAAAATGCGGCGGGTGAATGGCTGATTCGCAGCTATCGAGTGGGCGATCAAGTGGAGTTTAAAAGTATTGGGTTGAGTGTACCGATTGAGCAACTTTACGAGGAAATTGTGTTTGATGCTCAGAGTGTGGTTTAAATGTAGATCTTTTTAATGTAGATCTTTCCTGTGCGGAATCCAGAAAAATCAATTGTCTAGCCACGTTGTCAAACAGCTTTTAGACTAGCAGTATTTATTTTATACGCGGGAAACTGGCCATGATTGCAGTCAGAGAGAGCGATCGCTACTTCACACCGGAGGAGTATTTTATCTGGGAAGAGCAGCAGTTAGAAAGACATGAGCTAATTGATGGTCATGTTTATGCGATGACGGGTGGGACGCAAAATCACAGTGCAATTAAATTGAACATTGCGGCTTTAATCAAGACCCATTTGCGGGGCAGTCAATGTAGGGTGTTTAATTCAGATTTAAAGGTCAACATTCTCCAGACGACTAACTATACCTATCCTGACTTAAGTGTGACTTGCGACGATCGCGATCGTCAGCAACGAATGTACATTACCTATCCTTGCCTGATTGTAGAGGTTTTATCCAACAGCACCGAAGCCTATGACCGTGGCAAAAAGTTTGAAAAATATCGCTGCAACCCGAATTTAGTTGATTATGTTTTAGTCAGTTCGGAGGAAATGGCGATCGATATTTATCACAAAAATGACGCGGGGGATTGGCTGATTCGCAGCTATCGAGTGGGCGATCGCGTTGAGCTGGACAGTATTCAGTTGAGTGTGCCGATCGAGCAATTTTACGAAGAAATTGTTTTTGATGTGTCGCCTGAGGCAGAGTTAGCTTGACCAGAGAATTCCAGGGGTTGGGCGATCAGTCCCTCTAACCCCACGCCGGATGGGTCAACAGCGCGTTAATCACCTGTACACCGCGCAACTGATTGGACAGCGGTAAATGGCCTCTGGGGGCGGTTAAGTCCCAGGTAAATTCCTGCGGATAGCGTGTCCAAACGTTCTCCCGTTTCCAGCCAATTTTCGGCCAGAGTTTTTCCCAGTTTTGTCCTACCCCTAGCCACAGTTCCCGCTGTACCGAGAAGCCAAATTTACCTTCGGAATAGAAAAACCATAGGGCATTGATGGTTTGCAAATCCGCTACGGGTAAGCCTTTGACTTCGGTGAAATAAATCCATTTGCGTTTGACGGCCAATTCGCCAGCCAATTCGCACAGTTTTTCTAAGGTGAGGCGATCGGCGGTTTCAAATTCCTGGGCGGCGAGGAGTTTGTGCAACAGACTGTAGTCTATCCCTTGGGCGGAGGTGAGGGGGACAATGCCGTGGGGTAACTGACTTTGCAAAAACTCTGCCGCTGCTGTCGAGTCACTGGTGAATAAGGCTTGGTAGGCTTTGCCAGCGGCTAAGGTGGGGGGTTGGCTGACGCGATCGCGCAAAAAGCTGATCAATACCGCTAAACCATCCTCCCCTTGCTCGGCTAGGGTTTGGATGAAGGGGAGTTGGTTTTTCTCTGGCAAGCTGTTCAGTTTGCTGAGGGACTCGGTTAGATCTGAGGAATTGGACAAGGAGGGGGTCATGGGGGAGAGGGATAGGCTGACAGAATACGCTGGAGGATGGCGGTGGTGGAGGTCGGTTGTTCAATGCTGACCAAATGAACTCGACCGCCACAGGCGATCGCGGTCGCCGCTTCAGGCAATGTTTCAATTCTATAATCTCCGCCCTTCACATAAATATCGGGTTGTAAGGCTCGAATCAAATCATCTGCTGTTAATTGCTCAAAAATCACCACCCCATCCACGGGTTTCAGTGCCGCCAACACCTCAGCCCGCTGTTGTTCTGGCACGATCGGGCGAGTGGGAAATCCCGGCGGATTCGGTTTCAGTTGCCGGACAGATTGATCGCTATTGAGGCCAACTATCAGCGATCGCCCCAGGTTGCGTGCGGCCTGTAAGTAGCGCACATGCCCCGCATGGATCAGGTCAAAGCAACCATTGGTGAATACGAGGGGTCGCCATTGCTGAGGGTGAAGGGCGATCGCCGCTTGTAAATCCGCGAGGGCGTAGAGGGGCATAACAGGCGAATGGACGAGGCGTAGGGTGTGTTGAGCAACGCGAAACGCATCTAATTCATGAACGTTAAGGGAACCAGAGCGACACAGCGGCTAGGGCTTGGCCACTGCATCAAACAGAGCCGAGTAGTCAGCATCCGCCAGACCTAACTCTAGGGCGTGGGTGAGGATTTGGCAGATGGCGGTGATCGTGCTGGTGTCGATGTGGTGGGGGTGGGCAGCAGTTTGGAAAAGCTGCATATCCTTGAGCAGGTGTTTGGTGGGGAAGTTGGGGTTGGCGTAGTGATGTTCCACCATGCGGGACAGTTTTTTGTCGAAGGTGGGGGCGTAGAGGGCACTGGTTCGCAGAATGGCCATGAACTGCTCAACGGCAATGCCTTCGGCCATCACTAGACCCAGGCTGGCGGCAAAGGCGGTGGTGAGGGAGCCAATCAGTTGATTGAGAGCTAGTTTGAGGGCAGCGGCACTGCCAACGGGGCCAATCAGTTTGGGGTCGGGGCCAAACTGTTGCAGCAAGTCCAACCACGCCGCGAATTGGGTCGGGGTGCTGCCCACCATGACGATCAGTTGTCCGGTTTGGGCTTCGGGGATGCTGCCCAATACGGGAGCTTCCAGATACTCGCCGCCCGCCGCCTCTACTTCCGCTTGGATGGCGCGACTTTCGGCGGGAGCAATGGTACCCATTTGGATAATCGTCCGTCCGCGCAACTGCGATCGCCCAGCATCAGACAAAATCGTCTCACGGATGGCGGTGGCGTTGGTCAGCATCAACACCACCACTTCACTGGCAGACAGGACGATCTCTGGGGTGGCGGCGATCGCGGCTCCCAATTCCCGCAATGGTTCCAGCTTCTCGGCAGTGCGGTTGTAGGCCACTAGGGGTAATCCAGCATTCACCACCCGCATCCCCAACGGCAACCCCATTAGCCCCGTCCCAATCAAACCAACATCCATAGCGCAATCCCCATAGCAACGAATAAATCATCCCATCTATCGTAGAGGCAGTGCCCTCGTACCTGCCCAAAGGATTAACACGATTCAGGTAGATCTTGGTCTACTTGCCGGATCTGCGGGGTAGCCACAGGGGGTTTGCCCCTACAGAAGGGATAATTATTTTTTGCGAAGTCCTCAAAGTTAGACCTCAACGGGATGCTTAAGCCCCTTGTTGCAGCAGTTCAACCCTGCGTTTGGCAAAAACTGGGTTTCTTAGCATCAACTGATGATGCAACAGTCACTTTTTAATGCAGAACCCCAGTTGTTTAGCTGCGACCTAATCAGACAAATTGGCGCGTAAGACAATCAGCGTGATGTCGTCTTGGTTGTGATGGTTGTTGCCGATAAACTGCTGGACGCGGTTAAACAGGTAATCCAGAATTGCTTGCGGATCGCTGTAACGTTGGCAGGCTTGCTTAAACTCAATCACCAAATTGTCTTCATCAAACCGGGATCCCGTCGGTGCTGCCGCATCGGTTAGCCCATCGGTGTAGTAAATCACCGTATCTCCGGGTTGCAGCTTCACTCGCGCACTTTGGTACTGGGTGTTGGCATCTAGGCCAATCAGCATCCCCAAGGTATCCAACCGCCGCACAGTGTTGGTGGCGGCTCGCCAGAGTAACGGCGGGTGGTGGGCGGCGTTGCTGTAGGAGAGGATGCCCGTTTGGGGGTCGTAGTCGGAATAAAACAGGGTGACAAACCGATTGGAATTTTCCAGGTCGGTGTACATCACATGGTTCAGGTGTTGCAGAATCCGGTCGGGGGAGTGGCCGTTCAGTACTTCCGCCCGCAGCATTCCCCGCAGCATGGTCATGATTAACCCAGCGGGTACGCCCTTGCCCATCACGTCGCCGATCGCAATGCTCCAACACCGGCTATCCAACGGCACCCGTTTGCCAGAGGCGATCGCCTCCGGTTGGTCGTAGTTAGCCGGAATAAAGTCGTAATAGTCGCCGCCTACCCGATTGGCGGTCTGACACCGCGCCGCCAGTTCAATTCCCTTAATTTTGGGGCATTGGCGCGGCAGCAGTTGCCGTTGGATTTCTGCGCCAATCTCCAGTTCCCGGTCTAACCGCTCCTTCTTTCGCAGTTCGGTGTTGAGTTCATCGTTGGCGATCGCCACCGCCGTCTGGTCGGCCACCAACCGCACCAGCTTTTGCCGGGTCTCCGTCCAGCGGTAATCGGGCGTGCGGCTAAAAATGTACAACCGTCCCCGCTCCACCTTCCGCACCAGCACCGCCGTGCCAAACAGTTGGATGTCGGGACCTAAATAGGCACCCATCTGCCGATCCAGGGTGGCAGCGATGTTGATCGATTGCGGTTCCGTAGAAGTGGCCGCTTCCACTTGCCGCGTTGCCGCCTCCAACGCTTTACGAATACCGGGATATTGGTGGCTGTCTTGGCAGTGCAACCGCTCTAGGCGCAATTGGCCATTGGGCTTGAACAAGAACAACGCCCCACCATCGGCATCCGTCACCCGACTGGCAATCAGTGGAATCAGTTCTAAAAACTGATTGAGGTTATTAAAACTGCGGAGGGCAAACCCCAGCGAACCTAGCAAATCTTGGATTTTGCTTTGCTCCCGATATAACCGAGATACCAGTTCTTTCAGCGCAACAACCGGAGTCGTCTCAGTGGAGGAGTTCCCACTGGGGCGATCGGATGAGGGGGACGGTTGGCGGGGGAGAACGGTGGTCATTCGGTTCAAGCCCACATCTGGCTTGAGAGAGTAGTTGAGCAAAAGAAGTAAAGGTAAGTTAAAAGAGGTTGATTAAGAGAATCTATGTAGATGAACCAGTAGACAATGAATGCGAGGATGATTAAACGACTTAAATTCAAACTAATTATGAATAACTCATTATGAATAACCCATAAATAATTGATGAATCATCCATGAGCAGCCAATCCGGAACAGATGGCAGGAGTCTGTGGAATAGTAGCACAGGTTATGCGGTCAGGACAGAATGTAGCATAACTGGACGGAAATTAAAGCGATTTCTCACAATTTGCTACCACGGTGGAATTTAAACCTGCTGCCGGGGCTGGCGGCATCATCCACCGCATTTAAGCATCCACCAGATTAAGAGACTGTTTTAAAAGTTGATTTTGCGTGCGCGAGGCGCACGCAAAATCAACGTTCTAGATACCTTTTCAAACAGCCTCTCAACAGAGCCATGCCGTCGGCTATATATATATTGACCAATCTCTAGGTAACCGTTCACATCCCCCCATAAGAAAAGTGTTGCGGGCTACGCCCGTTTGTTCCTCCCCTGACAGGGAGTGAACGGCTACATCCCTAGGGCGATCAGAGCGGCGAAACTCTCTATTTGACAATTGACTAATTGACTAATTGACTAAAACTATAGCCGCTTGCGGTGGTTTGAGCTATGGATCATCGGCTGCCAAGTTCCCCCCTAACGTTGCCGGGCGTTGCTGAATTTAGGGATGAGCTAAGAGTTGGATGAATTGAAACTTCGTTTCAATTCATCCTGCTATTCAGCAACACCCGTTGCCGATTAGTCATGACTCTCCCAGGTGTGCATGGTTCCTTTATAGCGTTTCTCATATTTATGAGGCACGGTCGATCAATTCAAACTCCTACTGGGTAAGAGATTGATTGATTTGGGCATAGCCCAAATCACCGCAAGCGGCTATAACAGATCCATGTAGGAATAGTTCGATGTAGGGGGGCAGTTTTCGCGACCTAGATTTGGGTACCTGAATGCTTACGGATTAATTAAAAGGCTTGGATTAATAGGATAACGCAACCATAGCCAGATTTTGTGCCCTTCGCTGCATGATGAATAGCTGAACCGTAAACTAACTCCAGACGCATGACAACTGGGGTAACGGGCTGTCCAATACACACAAACCCGGTTAGAGGGTGTTGGGCACACCGATTGGTTGGGGGACTAGCGGTTGAAACCCCCAACCCGCTGAAGATAGGCATATCATCCGGATTCAGCCTATAACCAACGTTAGAGGGATCAAGGAAAGGGGCATACTGAATCTCAGATCTGCAACGTAGATCTGTATTCTAGATTCATAGCTTTCTAGGCTTTTTATCTGCATGTTTCCCAAACCATAGACCCAACGTAGAATTGATATATTGCTGACGCAAGCAGAGAGGTCGATGCTAGACTCCTCAAACCCTCCTGTTGCTCCCATTACTATGGGTAGTGCTACCGAACCATTGGTTGTTTCATCCTACACGGTTGGGCGTAAGCCAACCCCGGTCGGAGTCAGCCAAACTGTTTTTAAATGGCATGAATTGCCCCAATCAGGACAGTTACACGCTTCACCGTCGCCGCAGGCAGAACAGGCCATGGCCGAGTTGGTGGAGGTGATTCAACGGTTAAAGTCGCCGTTGGGTGGATGGCCGCGCAATTTGTTACCGACCCCAGAGAATTTAACCCTCTATGTATTAGATGAAGCATCGGCTGTAGTTGACGCGCTGGTGGATGCTGAGCGCAGCACCCACCCACCAGTGGCGAATCCGGTAGGTGAGGCGATCGCCCCTATCATCGCCCATCCGTACACCGTTTTAGCCGATTGGACTCCCCAATTGCTGTGGGTGATTGCCCGCAGTTCCTATTTAGTCATGCAACTGCTAGGGGGAATTCGGGTCACGGTGGAATCGGCGGCGGCACCGGAAACGGGGATTTTGCGGTTACGTGCCATTCTCACCAGTCAGGTAGAGGCCGTTGGGGGAGATGGGACGGCTGAAGTTGCCGATGACCAATCCGCTGGTTCTACATCCTGCGTGGATTGGATGGTTGATTTGGCCACCTGTAGCCAACCCAATCCTGGGTTGTCGGGTGATGTGGGGCTGGAATGGTACCAGTCTGGTCGCCGGATTACCTACGAAAGCGATGCTTTGCTGGATACGTTGCGCCATGCGATCGCCACCACTACACCAGAATTGGCAGGATTGATGCAGGGTGTGGCAGTGGACTGGCTGCAACCGGGACAGGCATGGCAGTCGGGCACGTTGCGCTTAACTGTTGATTTGGAATTTATCTCGGATACGGAACTGGCTACGACTCAACTGGCTCAGTTGACGGAATTGGCGGATGCGGCGACTCAGTTGGCAGCGTTACAGCAACCGGAGGCGATCGCCGCTCCATCCGTTGTAGCCCCAGGCGAATCAGTACCAGAATCCCCCAGTCCGTCAGCCGCATCGGCGTTAGAGCAACCTATTGAAACCGTTGAAGCGATTGCAGCTCTTGAAGCGGTTGCTCCAATTCAGCCCACCGCGATCGCCCCAGATACTCCAGTTGACGCTGCCGTTGGCTATGCCGCGATCGCCCAACCTGTCACCCCAACTCTAACGGTGCCCGTCACACCAGACGCAGAGGCATTGGCGGCAGATATTCCTACAAAAGATACCCCTGCAACCGATACCCTAGCCGCAGCGGTTCCAGCCGCAGCACCCGCCGCAACCGATATACCGGACACAGATACACCGCAAACAAATACACCCGAAGCTGATTTATTTGGCAATCTAGCCGACAGCGATGCTGCTCCCCCCGCCGCAACGGTAGCGATCGCTGCGAATCCGGATGTGGCAACAGTTACGTTAGCAGACTGGTTCCTGGAGGATGAGCCATCCGACACACCTGGGATATCTGATATATCTGGCACGTCTGATCCGCTCAATGCACAGCCAACCGCAGACGAGACCGAAGACAATCGGGCATCGTTGAGCACTCCGGATCAGGACAATCCAGCCCCACAGCCTGACTTAGCCCCCTCTCAGCTCTTGGTTACTCCAGAGCCATCGACCCCATCTCCGAGTACCCCCATCCGCCAGCTTGGTTCCAGTCTGTCCGGCGGCCATGCCGATAGGCTGCTCAGCCCAGATCTGTTGATGGGAACAGACATGGAAGTGATGACGGCACTGGATAGTTTGGACGACGAAGCCCCCAAAGCCGAAGCGACCCAATCCTCCGAACCGTCAACCAGCATCCCTTCATCCAACCCCAACCATACACCCGTCGATGGTGCTCCTGTCGATAGCTCTCCTGTTGATGGTTCTTTGGGTGAGGATGCTCTTGGTGATGAGTCTCTTGGTAATAGAGCCGCTGATGATTATCCAGTCAGCGAGAGTTCGGCGAGCGAGAGTTTACCCGACAATACGCCCCCTACGGATCCCGCATCTACCAATCTTGAGCCTGCCAATGCGTTTCAAGAATTAATGATCATGTTGGGGGAACCGCCAGAGTCGTTCGATTCAGATCCCGACCCATTCATTTCTGCTGATCCGTCCGAACAAGCTGTTGAGCTTGAGACTGCAACTGAGACTAATATTGCTGCTGACAGTGCCGCTACGCTAGAACCGAGCGAGGATACAACTGAACCTCTCACCCTCGATTATTTATTTACCGACTTGCCACCGCTGCAAGACTCAGAGGATATTCCCCCGGCACCACCAGAACTATTTCCAGAAATTCGCCTAACTCCGAGGGTGTTTGCACCAGATCCGCAAGCCTTCGTACCGATCGGGGTATCGGATGTGATTGTGCTTGATGCTCCAACCACTAGCCCCGCAGAATCCAGCGTTGGGGATGATTTAACCCTGAGTGCGTTGTTCAGCCCGGAAGCCGATGCGGAAACGGCAATCAGTCCCAACGGGCGATCGCTGCCCACTAATCAGCCCGAACTTCCCAACTCCGAACTCCAAAACTCCGAACTCCTCCTGCAAAATCTCTTTGCAGACCTCCCTGAAGCCGACAACGCCCAAGCCAACTTAGAAACAGCGGAAGACAGCATCACCGCCGACGGTCTGTTTGCCGATTTACCGCCGTTGGATGAGTCGGCAGCACCAGAGGCCATTATCCCCCTAGCGATTCGGCAAATCACCGCACCAGTCACACTTGAGCCGTATCCAGACACCGAACCAACCCCAGCGCCCATTCCAGAACCCTTTCCCCTCGATCGCGTCAACCTCCCATCCACCCCATCCGATGTGTTGGCGGCGGAAGTGCTGCTCAACACTCCCCCAACCGAACAACTGCTGAATCCCCTCGACCATCCGCTGTTGCAAGTTGGGAGTCCTGCACTGGCTGCGGAATCGGGAAGTTCGGAGTTAGAGAGTTCGGGGTTAGAGAGTTCCGAGTTGGGGAGTTCCGAGTTGGGGAGTCTTGAAGAGTTCGCTGATCAATTGACTGAACCATTGATTGAGCAACCAACTGAACAACCAACTGAACAACAGTCTAATCAACAGTCTGAACAACCGACGCAGGATGCAGCATCGGCCAGCCCAGTGGCTGAGGAACCAGAGCAAACCATCACGTCCTCAATCCCATTAACCGCAGCATCAGAGGATGGGGAACCGGAGCAACCAGAACCGGGGGACACTGTAGCCACGGTAACGCCGTTGGTAATCCCCGCCCCCGCAACGCCTACGCCCCTCTGGAGTGACGCAACGGTGGATCGAGAGGTGATCGAAGTGGAAGCGACGGTGTTGCCATCACCGATCATCACTCCCATTGCGGTGGAATTGCAATTACCAACGGTTTTACAGACCACGCTAGCGGCCTGCGTTGCCCAATTGCATGGAGAGTTGCAGCAACAACGGGCGATCGCGCACCACCTCCAGCCATTGCTGCCGGAGATCCAAACCACCTTGGCGATGGGGCAGCGTCAGCCCTCGGTGGATGACAGCGAAGCCAGTCCCCACGATCGCCTAGTCCCCTTGGTCATGACTGCCGCTTGCGCCATTATTGACACCCTAGAAACCCAGACTGAGTGGGGTGACGCGCCATTTACACCACAAGCCAGAACGGCATCCAGTGATGAATTGCTACATCAATTACTCTGGCACCTCACCCGCAATTGCTATCTGGTGACCGAGTTTATTGGTGGATTAGAGGCCGAGGTGTTACAACCGGGTCAGGGTTGGACACGGGGCACACTGCGGTTGCTGGCACTACTGCAAACCCATGATTGGCTCCCGGCCTGGCAAATTGATTTGGCGACTGGGGAAATGTGGCAGGCCGCTCCCCCGTCTCTGATGGCGGAGGCGATCGCCCAACTGTCCCACAGTGATCGATTCCCCAACCCGTGCCCAATTCACCAGATTAAACAAACCTTATTGCAACAGCTAGATCACCTGCCTCCAGGGTTGCGATCGCTGCTGCACGGCATCCCACTACGGGCTGATCATCAGGATGAACCAGCGGAGCGCGGATCTGCCCCCATCGGTGAGGCGACGGATGCAGGCAATCATCCAGGTGACACAGTGGTGCCCTCCCTTCAACTAACATTGGATCTGACTTTTTCACCGCACGACTCCTAACCGTGCCTGATAACGTGACTGATAAACTGATAAATTGTGTCCAGTGCTGTAACCGAATACCCTCAGCAGTTGCTGAGGTGTAGCTGCACCTGTAGAGGTTGGGGACTGGCTGGTTCTAATTAAATTTGTGTTGTCCACCGTAGATACTGTGGATATTCTTGGC
>CAZJZR010000043.1:0-11981 GCA_964550475.1 uncultured bacterium | reverse complement strand
ACCGCCAATTCAAATCTGAAGTGCACCAGCCCTAAAGGTCTTCTGCAAAGGGACTCATTGGGGTAACCTGACGTTTAACCACAAACCCAGGAACCACCAATGAGTTATACACAGCTTACCGCACAAGAACGGTTTGAAATTTATCGCCTGCGCCAATCGGGATTGTCTAGCCGAGCCATTGCCCAATCCTTAAATCGCGCTCATTCCACCATCTCACGAGAACTCCGACGCAATCGCACTGACACGGGCGACTATCTACCTGATACGGCTCAAAAGCAAACGGAACAACGGCGACAGGTGGCTAAATGTCGCTTTGCCAGCATCACTCCAGAGTGTCTAGCCCAGATCAAGAAACGCTTAAAGGCTCGGCATAGCCCCGAACAAATCGCCGGTCGGCTCAAACACGAGCAACTCCCAACCGTCAGCCATGAAACCATCTACCAACTGATCTATCGGGATTATCAGGGGATGGGAGCCTATGCGCGTTGTCTCCGTCACTCCCATATCAAACGCCAGCAGCGGGGAGGAAGCCATACCAAACGTGGCATCATTCCCCACCGTGTGGGAATAGAGCAACGACCCGCGATTGCTGACCTGAAAATCCAAATTGGCCATTGGGAAGCGGATACGATGATTGGCGGTAATCATCTGGGCGCAATTGCTACGTATGTCGATAAAGCATCCAAGTTCCTGATTGCCCGGGTCAGCAAAAATCGCACCGCAGATGCGATTTATCAAGCGACTGTGCGTGCCTTTGAGCCAGTTCCGTCCGAATTTCGCCAGACGATTACGTTTGATAATGGCAAAGAATTTACCAACCATCTGGCCATTTCGAGAGATGTTGGCATTGCCTGCTATTTTGCCACGCCCTATCATTCATGGGAACGGGGCTTAAATGAGCATACAAACGGCCTGTTGCGGCAGTTCTTTCCCAAGGGAACAAATTTTAAAGTCATTTCTCAATCCCAAGTGGATGAGGTGGTGGACTTAATTAATCATCGACCTCGTAAATCACTTGGGTATCGAACACCCTATGAGGTATTCTTTGGTCAGTCAGGCAATGGTGCACTTCAGATTTGAATTGGCGTTTTTATTCCTGATTACTTTAACGTCTTGTAATCAACTCAGTAGCACACCATCCAATTGTGTTCTTTCGTCATCAGCAACACTTAATCCTCAGTTGCAAGTTGGCAAGATAGACAAGCATCCTAACTCTCCAGTTTCAATCGAAAATTATCATTGGAAGAATGTCGCTATTTCAGGCATGGGTTTTGTTCCAGGGGTTTTGATTCACCCCCAAAAACCAGGTTTGATCTATGTTCGTACTGATGTTGGGGGAATCTATCGTTGGGACGAAAATACATCTAGTTGGATTCAACTCTTAGATGCGGAACCAGATCACTACAATGTTGAAAGTTTTGCCCTTGATCCAAGCAACCCCGATGTGATTTATATCGCAACTGGTGCATATGTCCGTGATGCAAATGGTGAAATCTTAAAATCAATTGATCAGGGTAAGACTTGGACTGAAACGAATCTGAGAAAACCCACTGGAGAACCAGTAGGTATAGGAGGCCATGAAGAGTGGCGTTGGGCAGGAGAACGGTTAGCTGTCGATCCTAACAATGGGCAGATTATCTATTTTGGTTCACGAGTAGATGGACTGTACCGCAGTGTTGATGGGGCTAAATCTTGGCAACCTGTAACCAGTTTCCCAACAAAAGGAACATTGGGTGGGATTGTCTTTGTTGTGTTTGAGCCTAATTCTGTTAACGGTAATTCTGCGTTAAAAAGATCTCACCGTCTTTATGTTGGAGTTATGGGCAGAGGGATCTACAGCAGTCAGGATGCTGGAAAAACTTGGTCGCTTCTTGGCGGGGGGCCGACTTCTGACCAAAATCCTCAACAAGCTGTAGTTGCACCAGATGGAACTTTATCTGTCACCTTTTTTACAACGCCAGCTAACCCTCAAGGGAGTGTTTGGAGCTATCAAGTTGGTCAATGGAAACAAGTTACCCCTGTATCCGAGAAAAATTACTCCGCTATCACGGTTGATCCCTATAACTCTAAGGTGATGATGGTAGCGACCTATCCCTTGTCACCGGAAGGATTATATCGAACAACAGATGGTGGGAAAAGTTGGAAGCAAATTGAGTCTAGGGTTCAATCTGTGCAATGGTGGCCCAAGTGGCATTTGTATAACTTCACTGGAGGATTAGCTATCAATCCACATCAACCGAAACAAGTTTGGTTGACGACTGGTTTTGGGGTCATGAGAACAGATGATATTACAGCACATCCAGTTAATTGGTGTGCTGATATGAACAACCTAGAAGAATTAGTGGTACTCGTAGTCAAAAGTCCACCAGTTTCCGAGGGTGCGTCATTGTTTAGTGGCGTTGCAGATATGGTGGGATTTCGTCACGAATCACTTACAACTCCTCCGAGCCAAACCTACGAAAAGGGTCAATTCGGTAATACTACAGGGATAGATTTTGCGGAAGCGAATCCGAATATTATTGTCCGAGTTGGGAGTCTCTCCATTGCAGGACGCATCATTAACGGCGGGCATGGATATTCAAGTGATAATGGTCGAACTTGGGTGCCATTTTCAAACATACCTGTGGGGGCAATAAATGGCAAAGTTGCAGTGTCAGCAACACTGCAACCCAACGGTAAACCAATAATTGTTTGGGCACCTGAAGGGGATGTTTATCCGCATCGTTCATTAGACGGTGGCAAAACTTGGTTGCCTGTTGAAGGTGCGCCGAAGCAAACAACGTTACAAATGTGGTTTCCCAGTCAGGCGATCGCCTCTGATCGAATAGATGGCAATCTCTTTTACTTGTACAAATACAATGAATCTGAACTCAATGGAAGATTCTACCGGAGTATTGATGGGGGAGCTACTTGGAAGCCAACAGTTTCAGGGTTACCCAACCACTGGTTGAATGCAGTTAAAGCTGTTCCTGCAATGCGAGGAAATGTTTGGTTACGGGTTCAAGGTAGTTCAATCTATCGCTCTAGTGATGCAGGTACTAGTTTTACGGTTCTTGCTAATGTGGACAAGGCTTACGAGTTCACTTTTGGTCAACCGGCTCCAAATCGCCAGAACCCAACGGTGTTTGTTTATGGCGTTGTGAATGGTATTGAGGGGTTATTTCGTTCAGATGATGCCACGAGTCTGACCGGAAATGCAGCTAAGGCCAAATGGATTAAAGTAGCGTCGCGATTGGGCAATGTGACGTATTTGGAGGGCGATCGCTTAACATTTGCTAAAGTCTATGTTGGCACCAGTGGGCGAGGTATTTTCTACGGGCAGCCTGCTAAAAAAACAGAAATTTCAGATAGAAAGCCTTGAAACTTTTGCCTTTTTTATATTGTCCCTAACTTGCTTTGCCTGCTTGTTCCTTCCCTGACGGGAAGTGAGCAGTTACCACTGAACTGCCACACATCTTTCAAACACTTTCTTTGAGGGCAGATGTCACTTCTTCATGATACGCCTTGACATGACGAAGGTAATTGTCAGGTTCTTGATTGACAATCACTCCATTAATCACAAGTCCTAAAACATCGAGTTGAGATTGAGCTAAACGTTCTTTTGTAGCCATTGCGCTAGCCATATCTAGCACACCAGGCCGAGCTACGAGTAGAATTCCATCCGTCATTCTGCCTAACATAAGAACGTCAGACACTAAAACAAGGGGTGGGGTATCAAAAATTACAACATCGTAGGTTTTAGCAAACTCTTGTACCAACAAATTCATGCGATTAGAGTCTATCAGGGCTAATGCATTTGGTGGAATTGCCCCAGAAGGTAAAACACTTAGATTTTCGTGAACCAGCTTCACAGCTTCTGAGAAATCGGCCTGATTAACAATCACATCACTCAGTCCTACCACATTAGTTAGTCCCCAAATGTGGTGTTGAATTGGATGATGTAAATCTGCATCAACCAACAAAACTTTTCGATCCATTTGGGAGAGAGCAAACGCTAAGTTAGCAGAAACCGTAGATTTGCCTTCTCTTGAAACAGAGCTGGTTACTACAATTGTATGAAGTCCATGATCTGGCTTCAGAAACTTTAAATTAGATTGCAACATCCGATAAGCCTCACTTTCTAAGGAATGAGGACTATCTCTAACAGGCAAATCTGGAATTTGCAAATCTAAATCTTGTTTGTTCAATAAATTCCGATAATACTTAGAAAAAAGTTCAAGCTGCTGATTATAGTTGATTTTTCTTAATTTTGAAAACTGAGTTAGATTAGACAACCAATGAACTGATTTATCTGATTGGCGTGACAGGGGGATCATTCCCAACCAGAATAAATTATTGAAGCATTCACGCGCTTCTTTGCCAGTTTTTATCGATGGATCGATTAAATCTAAAACAAATGCCACTACCACATATAACAAAGCCCCAGCGACAAATCCACCAATCAAAATGATTTTCTTCTTTGAAGCTGTGGGATACTGAGGTATTGTTGCTGCCGCTACTATACGAGCATTACCTACGTTTTGATTTTCGATAATTTCTACTTCCTGTAACCGCTTGGCTAAAATCTCATAACTTGACTGAATTGTCTCAACTTGACGCTCTAATGCTCGTCGTTGCTGAGCTAACTTAGGTAATAATCTTGCCCGTCGAAGATAACCAGATTGACTCGCTAAGAGTGCTTGAGATTGACTAATTAATCCTAACCGCGAGACCTCATTTGCAATCAAGCTATCAATTAATTTTTGTTCTGAACTGCCAACTTGCAAATTACCATTTGCTTGGGACTGATGGCTTCCAATAACCTCAGAAATGCGAGATTTAAGTAGTGCATTAATGGCATCTCTTCTTTTCTGTAGCTGTATAATAATTGGATGTTTTTCACGATATAGTTGACTCTGAGTAGCTAATTCAGTCTCAACCTTTTGCAATTCAGTTAAAACACTTTGTACACCAACTGATTGACTAAGAGAATTCAAAACCATCGCAGTTTCTGGATTTAGTCCCAACTGGCTTTGAAGGATTCTAGACTGCTCTGTTGTATTCGCCAAGTTTGCCCTTACATCTGCAAGGCGTTGATTTAGTAAAGAAAGAAATTCTACAGCAGATTTAGATTCATCCGGCAAACTAACAATGTTGTTGAGTTCATCAAACCGCCGAAGGTTCGACTCCGCTTTGCGAAGACTAGCTTCGGTTTTTGGAAGTTGGTAGGTAATAAATTCGCGAGCGGCTTTAGCCTCAGTTCTATTAATTAAAATATTGCTTTCAATATAAGTTTGGATTAATTTATTGACAAAGGCAGATGCCTGCTTAGGTTCATGGCTTTGATAGGAAACTGAAACAATATCAGTCCCTTTAATGTTTGTAACGGTAAGTCTATTTATTACAGCTTGTGGTGTAAGAGGATTACCTGACCCATCCTTTAAGTCCAAAGCTGCGATTGACTTCTGAACTAATGGGATAGAATTGAGGATTTGTATTTCTGTGTCAACTGGACTATTTTGTTGATTTAATGATTCTAATTGACCCTGACTAATACCTTGGCCGTTATCGTTTAAGATAGTAGAGGCAAAATCTCGTTTTTTAAACAGCAATTTCCCTTCAGCTTCATAAACAGGCTTTTGTGAAGTAATCATTGCTATGGTTAACAAGATAGTCGTGCAAAAAACAGCAGTAGACGGTAACCACCTACGCTTAAGAATCAGCCAGTATTTATTAAAATCTATCTCTTCTACTTGAGGTTCAAATTCCATCTGAAAGTCATTACCATCTGAAAGTTCTTAAATGCTGAGGTAACTATTCAGGTTGATCAACGCTTGATTGCTCGATCTAAAAGGGTTGGGAAACCCAACCCCTACAATGCCATCTGTTGTTTGGTGTGTAGGGGCGCGGTTTCCGCGCCCTAGATTCGGCTACCTGAATACTTACATGCTGAGTAACTACGATACTCGCTAATGTTGTTGGGCAAATGTTAGTAATGCACTGGATCTAGAGAGAGCCTATCTCTAGATAGGACGTATCTATTGCCTATAAATAAGCTCAATAATACTGGATACGCCCCTGATTAACAATCATAAGCTGATCAACATTTAAATTTCCAAAATTTCCAACATGGAAACCTTGCGGCAAAGACTTTAGAGGCTTAACAGCTTATAACTGCTTGCAGTGGTGTGGGTTAGATCCAGACCACTCAAACCCTTAACCATTAGGTTCTTGCGCTACTTGACCGCGACTGATCAATAGGCAAACTATATCTATGTACGTGCTCAGAGTGTAACCGTTTACATCCCCCCAGAGGAAAAGTGGGCATTGCTGAATTTAGGGATGAGCGAAGAGTTGGATGAATTGAAACGAAGTTTCAATTCATCCTGCTATTCAGCAACACCGAAAAGTGTTGCGGGCTACGCCCGCTTGTTCCTCCCCTGACGGGGAGTGAACGATTACCTCAGAGTACGTGCTTAGAACCGGAAGGTGGTGCGGACTAGCCCAATGATGACATCATCGTTTAATTGGTTGTGGTTGGGGGCGGTGAGCCAGATGATGCCTGGAGCAATGGAGATGTTATCAGTGACTTGGAATTGGTAGAAGCCTTCGATGTGCAGGGAGGTATTGGGGTCGGGATCAATCACCCCGATGAGGGAATTGCTGACAGCCGTTACCTTCGGCTCCATGCCAACAATTAACCCGGCAATGCTGCCCTTGCGTCCCAAGTCAGGAAAGGCAAAGGTGAGTGCCCAGTTCCAGATGTCCACATCTCCCGCAGGAATAGTGGTGGCTAGGGCGGGGTCTGCGACGAAATTGTTGTTACTCACACTGGAGATCAACTGGCTGTTGGTATAGCCAACCCAACCACCAAAGATGAAATGCTTAGCGACTTTCCAGGAAAACTGTAACCCTAAGGAGTTGCTGCTGACCGGACTACCTGCTAAGCCAAAGGCATTGGTGGGGTCAACCAGTTGTCGGGTAAAACTGCGGAGATTAGACCGCAGACTGCCCGTACCCATATCGCTGTTGTTGGAGTAGATATAGGTGAGGGCAAGCCTGGCGGTTTCGCTGGGGTTAAGGGCTAGTTGTGCCATTGCTGCATAGGAACCGCCAAATAGGCCGTTGTTAGGAGTAGGATCGGCGGCATTGCGGGACATGAAGCCAGCGTTGACTTCTAGGCGATCGCTCACCTGATGCCGCACCCCAAACCCGGTTCCACTGATCAGGTAAAAAATTGACGCACGGGTACCAAAGGTGGAAAAGGCCAACTCATTACCATCACCATCCAGCACATTCAACGTATCGGAAAAGTCATCCGAGGCTCCGGCATTGGCAACGATGGCAATCTCCGTTTTATCCCCCACGGGGAAGGTGTACTTCAGGGCATCCACCACGGCATTGTTGTTACTGCCTGGCACCGCCAAGAACAAGTCGCCTTCCAGCAAACTACCGGTGACATCGCCCAAATTGCCTGCCTGAATCCGGGTGAGCAACTCATCCTCTCCCGTAAAACTGGTGACAAACTCCAACCGCACCCGATTGCCAAAGGCAAAATTGGTGGGCAGATTGTTACCCGCAGTCGTCTGAAGATTCGCTACATCGGGCGGTTCCTGTCCGGTCGCAGCTCCAGCCAGCGCAAACACCGCCACCCCTTGTAATTTTGTAGTCGTGGAAAATTGTTGGGCTTGCAACTGGGCGGTCTTTGCCTCTAGCACATCCACTCGCCCTCGCAGGGTCGCCAGTTCAGCCGCGAATTCCTCCTGAAGCTTTTGCACCACGACTAGATCTTCTTTTCGTACCAAGGGATTGGTCGCCTCGGCCAATAACTCTGTTAACCGATCCATGCAGGCATTCAAACCAGCGGCAAACTCGTATCGAGTCAGGGCACGCTTGCCGCGATAGGTCTTGTCGGGATAACCCACCAAACACCCGTAGCGTTCCACCAGGGATTGCAATGCTTGAAACGCCCAGTCTGTCGGCTTTACGTCCGATAACTGGGAAACCGAGGTCACTTGAGCTTGGTCTGAGGTGGCTGTTAATCCCGGTTTACCTTCGGTGCTGTATAGGTCAAATTGACTTGAACGACCAACACTTGAACGACCAATACTTGAACGGTCAACATTACGGCCAACATTAATGTCTGTAGCCAGTTCACCAGGATTGGCGGCGGCGGGCGCAGCAGTTGTTAAGCAGGTTGCTGCAACTACACCCAAGGAGAGCGATCGCACTGGATCAAATTTGTTGAGAATCTTTAGTAAAAACAAAATAAAACACTCCTACACACAACAATGGAATAACCTGGAAAACTGGTTATGACAGGTAACCGTAGCTGGAGTATTTGGTTCTGTCTATGACCAGAACCTTTTACCGTGAGACCGTGTCCAGCCAGTAATACTGCAACCGCCACGGATAGTGTCATCCGTGAGTGACGTTTCGCCTCAGGATTGCACTAAGGCAACTGCTAGGTGCGGCAAACAAGTGTTGATTGTACGCACTTTATTTGAGAATTATTTGCAGTAGAGTACTGCATTTTCAGGCAAAATATCGGCAAAATATAGTTGTTTTATGAAGCAACCAGATGTCAAGGTTTTACTTGCCCCTACTGACCACCACCGAATAGTTGATGGAAAAGGGTTGGAAGTTTGCCGAGGACTTGGGTGAGCCGCTGATGACAATTTCATACTGCCCTGCATTAGGAAAGACGATTTGGGTTCCGGGCACCCCTTGATAGCCTTCCACATTGAGAGCTTGGAGCGCAGGCCGCAGCAGGGGACGAGCATTTTTCGCGCGGGGGACGGCATAGACTGCTACTTGACAATTGCATTGACTGAAGGGAATCAAGGCTCCCCCTCTGCGAGTCAGAACAAACCAAGTCAGAGATGGCACTCCGGCACGGGGATTGTGGTTAGGTTCGAGGTGAAAGGTTGCCGCTACATCCCTAGAGACCTTGACGGTATGGGCGAAGGCGGGCGATCGCAACCCTTGCCAGTTTCGCCAGCCATCCAATAGACCATCCTGAGTAGGGGGTAACGCTACTAGGACCGGCACAAGCACTAATCCACTGATCAGAGGCAGTAGGGAGCGACGCAAAGCCGTCTCCGGAATAGACCAACGATCAGTCCGATCAGAGTGAGGGAGAGCCATGGCAGTGGGAGAGAAAGAATGTGTGGAGATAGCCGAAAGCTGAGTAAGAGTGGACGGTGGCTTTGTGGTTGATCGCCAGTGGCAATTGGGATGGCGATCTAGGCCAATCGAGACTCCTATTCTTTCAGAGCCAATCCGATCGCGTCAAACGACGAATTGTAAAACTCACACAGGTTTTTGGGGTTTGGCGTTTCCTGGGTTTTGCGAGGCACAGTCGCCTCAGCAGCAGTTGGGTAGACCGCTAGATCGATCAGAACTGGATCGATCAGAACTAGATAGATCAGAAATTGAGTAGAATGAGATTCATTCTTGTTTTATCAGTCAAGCCATTAAGATGGGCTGAAAAACAGATTCCCTGATAGAACCCTTTTCCATCGACAAACTGGGGTTTGTCCATAACCACCCACGCTTGACAACGAGAATCCTAACAGAAATGATAATCATTATCAAGCGATGTTCACTAGAGGATGTTCATGGATCGACAGATTCCAGCGTGGCTGGTTGTTAGTTTGTCTCTCGCATTAACAGGGTGTGGCTTGCCAACGGTGTCTCCAGCACCACAGTCGGGATCGCCTGTGATTTCACCTGAAACTAGCTCTACCGCAACCCAACCAACTGCTGCAAAATCGCTGAAAATTGTGGCGACTGTGCTGCCGATGTATTGGTTTACCAAGGCAGTTGTCGGTGATACCGCACAGGTGTCGTTATTGGTGGCTCCAACGGCAGCAGTGCATGATTATCAGGCGACTCCCGATAATGTGCGGGCGATCGCGGAAGCCAATGTGCTAGTCAAAAACGGCTTGGGTTTGGAGGAATTTTTAGATGCCACCATTGCCAATGCGGGTAACCCCAAACTGACATTGATTGATGCCACTAAAGGGATCAAAGCGTTAGGTGCAATTTCTCCTGTGGTGGCGGTGGGTGAAGCTGAGGGTGGCGATGAGCCGGGTCATGCTGAGGCAGAGGCAGAGGCGCAGGAGTCAGAAACCGAGTCAGAAAAGAGCCATGCAGATCATCATCATGCCGCCGGAAATCCCCATGTGTGGATTGATCCAGTGATCGCCCAGCAACAGGTTGCCGCCATTCGGGATGGTTTGATCGCTGCTGCACCGGAAAACCGCGCCATTTATGAAGCGAACGCGGCTGCTTACATTCAACAGTTGCAGGACTTGCACACCAAATACCTGAACGCACTGCAACCCTACCAAGGCTGTGCCTTTATTACATTTCACGATGCTTACCCTTACTTGGCGCAGCGATACCAATTAAGACAGGTGGCAGTGGTGTCGATTCCAGAGGATAACCTGTCTCCAGCCGAAATTAAACAAACAATTGATGCGGTACGGCAGTACAAGGTGAAAGCGTTGTTTGGGGAACCGGGGGTAGATAACAAATTGTTACAAAGCCTCGCTCAAGATTTGAACTTGACCTTGCGCCCGATTGATCCGTTGGAACGGGGGAATTTGGATCTGAATTATTACTTCCAAGTTATGGAACAGAATTTGCAAACATTGACCGCTGCTTGCCAAGGGAAAGCCAACTGAAAAGCCAACTGAAAAGAGGATCTGCGATGGATGGGTGCAAGTTTCAACCGTTACCGGAACAGTGACCGAATCAAATGTGGGAATCGCCCAAAACACTAAATCCCTTGCCCAGTAGAAGTTTTAATTGATCGACTGTGCCTCATAAATATGAGAAACGCTATAACTGAACCAAGAATCACAGGGTTAACAACGGTGTCCCATTCGAGTCAAGTGTTGCCGTCTCCGGGGTCTGCTTTGGTACGAGTGGACGGATTGACGGTGCAACAGGGAAATTATTTAGCAGTTCATGATGTGTCGTTTAGCTTGCCTAAAGGGACTGTCACGGCGATCGTTGGACCGAATGGGGCGGGAAAGAGTACGTTAGTGCAGGCAATGTTGGGATTGATTCCCCGCACGGCTGGCACAGTGGAGATTTTTGGGCGATCGCCGCATCGGTTAGGCAGTCTGGGACAAGCGATCGGCTACATTCCTCAAAACTTTGTGTTTGATCGTGGTTTTCCAATTTCAGTCAGTGAATTGGTGGGATTGGGCTGGGTACCTCAGAAGGAGAAAGGAGGACTGCATTGGGGATTAACCCGCTGGCGACGGCAACAGATGGACAGGGAGACCGCGATCGCGCAGGCATTGCAACGGGTGAATGCTAAACATTTGTCTGATCAACCCATTGGTACCCTCAGTGGTGGCGAACTGAAGCGGGTGTTGTTGGCCTACTGTTTGGTGTTACCGCGTCAGTTATTGGTATTGGATGAGGCGTTTGCGGGAGTGGATGCCCAGGGAGAAGCGGAGTTTTACGCGCTGCTGGGAGAACTGCGACAGGAACAACAATGGACCATTCTCCAGATTTCCCATGATCTAGAAATGGTCAGTCGCTATTGTGACAATGTGCTGTGCCTCAACCGATCGCTGATTTGTCAGGGGCATCCAGCGATCGCCTTATCCAGCCAAAACCTCCTAGCAGCCTATGGCCCCTCGTTTAGTCGCGTGAGTTATCCAGCACCATAGTCGCCATCTAACCATTCACATCCCCCAGGGAAAAAGTGTTGCGGGCTGTGCCCGCTTGTTCACTCCCCGTCAGGGGAGGAACGGTTGCGTCGCCATAGTCCTCCAATGCACTCTTAGCTCATCCCTAAATTCAGCAACGCCTGCTTACAACTGAATCAATCCTGAAATCTGAGAAATTTAGACGAACAACCTTTACAAAAAGCAACAAACCGAGTTATCTTACTATCAAGGTGAGGATATCCGTATCCCGCCCCATAACTAACATTATTCATCAAGCATTGATATCCATATGACAACGACCTTGCAACG
>CAZJZR010000042.1:4487-12027 GCA_964550475.1 uncultured bacterium | reverse complement strand
GATCTTGTAGGGTGCATTCGCGGTAGCGTAATGCACCTTCTCCTATCTATGAACGGTGGATTACGCTACGCTAATCCACCCTACTCGTATCTACTCGTATTCAATATCCTGCGGGATGTAGGGGAATTCATCTGCTCCCCAATTGGGTGGATAAATCCCTTGAGAAACCGATGAATGCTCGAAAACGGTCAATCTTGAGGCTTTTCACACAGCCCATGATTCACCGGATTGATGTGAATGTAATCGCAATGCAACGCAAAATCCCGTTCATCCCGAATCAAATGCTCCCAAAATCGCCGCTGCCATAAATTGCTCTCGCCCCGTTTTTGCCGCGATACCGAAACCTGGCGATCAATCCCTAATGCCTTTCCATAATGCTTCGTCACATAGGTCTTGATTAGCCGTACTCTGATCGACAAATTACCATCATCCGGCGGTAACGTCCACAGACCATGAAAATGATCCGGCAATAGCACAAAGGCATCGATCTCAAACGGATAGTTTTGCCGTACCGTAGTGATGGACTCTCGTAATGCTCTGCGCCCCACCTCACCACAAAACCACCGCTCTCTCTGATACGTGACCTGAGTGAGAAAGTAAGTACCTCCGGCAATATGCGGTCTACGGTAATTCGGCATGAGATTAAAAGAACCCTTTCCCTTACTATGCCCAATCCTAACTGCGATCTCCAATCCGGTTGCCGGAGTACGATCGTCACTCTTGTAGGGTGCGTTCCTTTCCACAATCCCCATCGCCAACCCAACTTCCACCTGGAAACGCACCATCCCAAGCAAGTATCGAAATCCTCTTACCGATCGCCCTTCCCCTTCAAGAGTGCATTGACCCACATTGCTTCTTCATTGGCTAAGGGTGGCACTAGGTTTTGCGTGTAGTCGATCGCAAGGTCATAGCTGGCGCGATCGTAGACTTGATCCAGCAGGGGTTGGAGTGCCAAAATCACCTCAGCATCCTCTGGTTGGAGCGGAAAGGGAAAAGCGGGAATGGGCGAGGATAGGTTGAAGGGATACAACGTGGCACGAGGACGTTGGTCAGCCCGACTCACCAGAATCCGATACAAAGATTGTTGAGTTGGTCCTCTCATCGGTAAGGGTTGAAAGGCGCGAATCAGATCAATTTCCACCAGATGGGTCTGACTCGTGAGAATTTGCAATCGCTTCTCCTCGTATTGCTGTCGTCCTTTCCCCGTCCGCTTGTTGCTCGGAGAAATCAGTTCTACTACGGTCACCACCACCCCAGTGCCAACTTCGCGAATTTCCAAAAAACGCTCCTGGATTTCCTCTGGCATCGGCAGTTCCACGATGACCGGTGCCATCACAGCCGTATTCGTTTTAGGTGCTGAGGGCACCGTCTCATGCCGTTGGGACTGAAACACCGCAACATCCGATCTCCCAACGAGTAAATCCTCTTGGATATCTTCATAAACTCGCTTCTCGATCGCCACGCGATATTTGGGTCGTAGTTGTGGACCCAGGCAATCGGCGATCGCCACTAACAAGCGACTGTGGACTTCTGGCCAGAGGTCAGGTTGTTCCAAATAAGGATCCATTCCAGGGAAAGGGGATGGCATGGGAATCCGTCCTTAGTCGTAATACACTCATTGTAGATGGGTTGTAGTAAGTGCGATCGCCCCTCTTGCAGTTTGCATCCCCTACCACAATCCCCATCGCCAATCCAACGCTCATCCTGGGAACGCACCATCCCAAGCAAGCACCTTAATCCTCACGCCCCAACAAAATATGCAGCAATTGCTATTGTTCTAACGCCAGTGCGATCACCCCTCGCCGTAGGTTGGGTTGAGGCTTTGCGAAACCCAACGCCAACTATTCCCCACCAACCCCACTAGCCACACTCTTAGACCATTACCAACCCATTTGACCGTGCCAAGTCTATGTTTCAGGCTACCCGTCGTCGTCTTGCCCTGTGGTACACCACCGTTACGGCGGTATTACTGTTGTGCTTTGCCACTGGATTTTATGTGTACGTCCGTACCACGCTAATTGAACGGATCGACGATACCCTCAGTCATGTGGTCGAGGTGGTGGGGCGATCGCTGGCCCTCAACGCCACCACCAGCCGCCGCCAACCCTCCGCCAACGACATTTTCCAAACCTTGCAATCCCAGGACATGGCCGATCCGGTAGAAGAAGACCACATCGACTTGGAATGGTTCACCCCGACGGGACAATTACTCTGGTCTACCTTCTCCGACCCCTTGAACCTGCCGTTGCACATCAACCCCAAAGGCGAAACCATCACCATCCAACGCACCCCACCCACCCACTTACCCAGCAACTCCCCCCCGCTTCCCCCCGCCCTGCTGCTGCGCCAAATCACCGAACCCGTGACGCTAAACGGGCAATTGCTGGGCTATCTGCGCGTCAGCCATCCTTGGTTTGAAGTCACCAAACCCACCCGCCAACTGATGCTGGACTTAAGCTTGGGAACCGCATTAATGGTGGCAGCGGTGGGGGCAATCGGCTGGTTTTTGTCGGGGTTGGCGATGGAGCCAGTGCTGGAGTCATACCAACGGTTGAAGCAATTTACTGCCGATGCCTCCCATGAATTACGCAACCCGATCGCGATGATTCAGACCAATGTGCAGGTTGCATTGGCAGAACCGGGGGTGGATGGCGACTTGAAGCAACAGTTGACGGTTGTGGAACGGTTAACCCGTCGGTTGGGACGCTTGGTGGAGGATTTGCTGTTTTTGGCGCGGCAAGACAGTGGGATGGCGCAATGGGTGCCCACGACTGTGCATTTGGATGAGGTGTTGATGGAGGTGATGGAGGAACAACAGGCGATCGCCAACGACCAACAGATCAACCTCTGCTTGGAGTTGCCGGAGTCGGATGCGGCGGCGGATGCCAATGCCTGGTTTAAGGTACAGGGCGATCGCGATCAACTCGCCCGCTTGTTTACCAATTTGGTTGGTAATGCGTTGCAATACACCTCGCCCCAGGGTACGGTTCAGTTAGCCTTGCAATCCTCACCCACCACGTCCACACCGAAGCTACAAGTCCGGGTCACCGATACAGGCGTGGGCATTGCCGAAGCCGACCTCCCCCACATTTTCGATCGCTTCTATCGGGTTGATCCAGCCCGTTCCCGCAGTCGGGGTACGGGATCAGGCTTGGGGTTGGCCATTGTCCGGGCTATCGTCGAGAACCACCACGGTCAAATTCAGGTGGAAAGTAAGGTGGGGCAGGGGACGGTGTTTGTGGTGACGCTGCCGATGGGATAAGTGGGGGTTGGCACTGCCCGTCTCACTCAAACCCCTACCCAGTCAGGGTTTAGATTAAGCGTCTGTGCCGCATAAATATGAAAACCGCTATATGATGACTATAGACAAGCAATCACAAAAGACAAGCAATCACAAATGTGATCACAGACAAGATGTAATGGCAGATCATAATTCGTTGGATCGTAATTCGTTGGACGATTGGATTGAAATTGGCAAAATTGTTGCCGCCCAAGGATTAAAAGGGGAACTCCGCATTTATCCCAATTCGGACTTCCCAGAGCGTTTTTTGGAACCGGGCACCCGGTGGCTGTTGTCCACAGGCCAAACCCAACCACAGCCCATTGAATTGGTGCGGGGTCGCTATTTAGATGGCAAAGGGATGTATGTGGTGCAATTGGCCGGAATTAATCAGCGCGACCAGGCCGAAGCCTTGTGTGGGGCAACTTTGATGGTGCCAGTCAGCGATCGCCCACCGTTGGAGGAAGACGAATATCACGTGCTCGATCTGGTGGGACTGGAGGTGGTGGATCAAGCCAGTCAGCGATCGATTGGGGTGGTGAGTGATGTGATTGCGGCGGGCAATGACCTGCTGGAAGTGAAACTGCATCCTGATCCCAACCAATCGCCGGAGCAATCGGCCAAACCTGTGTTGATCCCCTTTGTTAAAGCGATCGTCCCCGTGGTCGATTTAGTGGCTCAACGCATTGAAATTACGCCTCCCAAAGGATTAATCGACGGCGTGTAAGAGGGCTGACCTGATGCAGGGGATTAACTGACCGGATCTATACACTCTTGACATTGGTCTAACCGTTCAGCAATCGCACTGATGGCCAAAATGCCACCCCAGCCATAGGGGACTCCCATACTACAGGCATCATCATCCGCGTCGCCAATGTCCAACACCCGCCAACGGAAAATCCCTGGTAAATGTCCCAGGGGAGCCGATAGGTCAAAGGTGAGGTGGGAATAGCGTTTCCAAGTGCCGTTTTCGCGCCAACCGACGCGATCGCACAGCACCTCGTACACGGCTTCCACCTCTTGCCAAATTTGGGTTTGCAGACTGAGGCCAAACTGCCCCTGGCTATAGTGCGCCCACAACCGATCAATTTGGTGCAAGGTTTCGCAAGGAAAGCTGTGAATATCGGTCACACTCATCCAGCGGTCAAACTGTCGCCGACACCCTGTTAACACCAGATCCAAGGTTTCCTCATCGGCATCCCGCCACTGTCCAGCCGCTAACAAGCTTTCTAGGCGATCGCAGCAGAGTAGGCTTGGCGAATCACTAGGGGCATCGTCGTGGCTACCGCCATCTTGTTGCAGATCGCTCGCTGTGGCACCATGCGGTTGCTGAGTCCGAGCAAAGATTTGATCCACCGCATGGATGGCTGCTTGCACCACGGACTGCACTTCCTGTTTCTCCACCCAGGCGGTAATTTCATCGGCTGGGCGAGTGGGGGAGTCCGCCATGGGGGACGGGGCGGCAGCACTGGGGATCGGCGGCAAGGACTCTGGAGAGGGGCGATCGCGGAGCAGCAGATCATCGGTGGCATGTTTCAGCAGAATCGGTAAGGTCTGCATGGAGCTGTGTTCCGGCACATCGGCATCACTCTCTGGTAACACCATCACCACCGGTTGCGTAACTTCAAACTGGGCGGATTGGAAATCGGCCAGCACGTCTTCCACCGTGGGGTAGCGATCGCGAAAGTCGTACTTCACCATCCGATCCAGAATATCCGCCAATTGGGGACTCACCTGGGCGCGATCGCGCCAGCAAATTTCGCTGGTCATCACATCTTCCGGCAACTCCCTCGGATACGTCCCCGTCAGAGCTTGGATGGCAATCATCCCCAAGGCATAGATATCGCTACAGTAACGCGGTTTACCCGCCAACTGTTCATTCGGCATATATCCTGCTGAACCAACAATCACCGAATAACTATGGTGGGTAGGAGTGAGGCGATGGCCAATTTGTTTCACTGCCCCAAAATCGATCAGCACCAGCTTCCAATCCTGCCGCCG
Source organism: uncultured bacterium (assembly GCA_964550475.1). Taxonomy (GTDB): domain Bacteria; phylum Cyanobacteriota; class Cyanobacteriia; order CAIUCS01; family CAIUCS01; genus CAIUCS01. The sequence continues at coordinate 6,746 of CAZJZR010000042.1, read as the reverse complement.
CCGCAGAATATTCGATGGTTTGATATCGCGATGAATCACACCCTGCTGATGCACAAAGGTGAGAATATCCAACATCTCCTGTAAAAAACTGATGACAAAACTCTCACTGAGGGGCTTACCGGAGAGGATTTCGCGCTTTAACTCATGCCCGTCAATAAACTCCTGCACCAGATAAAAGCAATCATCTTGCTCAAAATGAGCCAACAGGCTGGGAATTTGGTCATGGCTACCCAACCGCCCCAAAACATCGGCCTCCTGCTCAAACATCCGAATTACCGCAGGGCCGATCACGTCTGGTTTCAGTTGTTTGACCAAGCAAGGAGGATTACCAGGACGATGTTGATCCTCCGCCAAGAAGACATTACCAAATCCTCCTTCTTTAAGTTGTTTGATAATGCTATATCGACCACCCAGTGTTTTGCCAGCCATGGCGCAGCCAACATCGCCTAAGTTAGTGAATTCAGAGGCTAATCGTTCATTCTCCGCTAAAGAGGACGCGCAACTATCCAACTGCATCACCCCTGATTTTCCCACAGAAACCCCGTCTGTTGTACCTATGCCGCATGAACCGCCAACCGCTATCTCTGTTGCGGTGGAGCAGACATTGCCCACGCAACTCTGTTTTTGACTCAGTGATAGAGACGGTAAAACCCCATACCTCATCATCCATCAACAGCCGCAACAAACCCGGACTTCTGATGGAAATCTAGGGCTGAGCTACGAAAAATTTAATGTTGCCCAGCCGAAATGACGAGGGCAATGCTAGATCCAAAGGGCAACAAATTGGTTTGGCCATTCCACTGCACGGCTTGACCTAAAAAAATCACGCTAAAAAATCACGCTCAAAATCACCACCACCACGCTGGTAAGTTTACTTTTCAGATCGGCGATCGTGTGGATGTCTAAATTAAAAAGCGGCTCTTGGTGAGGATTTGCTGAAACATGGGTGATTGGGGGAATGCAGTGCAGTGATGATGGACGGGGCGATCGCCAAATTAGCGTCAGAAAATGCTGAAAGTCGCTCTCCCAGGCTAGAAGAGCGACTCCGGCAACAAGCTTAGCAGCTATGAAATTTGGTTTGCCAAGATAACTGACCCGTTTAGCCTCACCTAATTCTCCCCGTTCCCTGAGCCTGTCGAAGGGAACGGGGAGAGGGCATTTTTAGCTCCCCTTCTCCCTAGGGAGAAGGGGCTGGGGGATGAGGGGCAGGCCATGCCCTAGGCAGTTATTTGAAACGCTCGATTAATCAGATCTCTGTGTTAAGCGTTCTGTGCTAAGTGTAAGGACGCGATAATGCGTCTCTTAATTAACCGATTTCTCGGAGCTGGATGGCTCCGGTGCAGTCTGAGGTTGGGCTTTATGGTGGAATCGGATGCCTAAAAAGACATCGTAGATAAAGCTCCAAAAGCTCTTGCCATGCAGTAAGCCCAAGGACTGATCACACCCTTTGGCATCCAACAGGGGACGGGTTGCATAGTAGGCTCCCTGATACTTGTACCAGGGAATCGATGGCCAGAGGTGATGGATCAGATGGTAGTTCTGTCCCATGATCAGCAGGTTGAGGACAGGACTGGGGTAAACGCGGGCATTTTTCCAGCGATCGCGCTCTTTAAAAGGACGGTGGGGTAAGTAGTCGAAAAACAGCCCCAACATCAACCCGACTACGAGCGCGGGAGAAAACCAAAAGTTCATGATGAACCCGATGAAGTCATAGTGAATGGCGAGTAACACCACACCAATCACAATGGCACGGGAAATGAACCATTCTAATAACTCAAATTTTCGCCACAGTCGCCGTTTGAAGAAAAAGATTTCGTGGTAGAAGAACCGTGCAGCAATCAACCACAACGGGCCACCCGTGGAGACAAAATGGTCGGGGTCATTGTCGGGGTCGTTGACGTTAGCGTGGTGTTGCATATGCACGCGGGTAAAGACCGGAAAGGCAAACCCTAACATCAATGCACTGCCATGCCCCAAAATGGCGTTAACGATGGGATCGCGGTGCGCCACGTTGTGGGACGCATCGTGAATCACCGTGCCAACCATGTGTAAAGCCAGCACATTTAAACAAAAACAACACCAACCTGGCCAGTCCCAACGAAAGTAGCCGACAACCGAACAGGTTGCCAGAGCCACCGCCGCCAAAAACATGAGAAGAGTGGGATTAAAGTCTCCGGGGGGTCCCAGAAATTCTTTAGGCACTGTCAGGGGCGACGCTGCCTCCGACATCAGCTTTTACTCCTTACAAACTAAATCGCC
>CAZJZR010000042.1:0-4387 GCA_964550475.1 uncultured bacterium | reverse complement strand
CAGGAACCCGCCCCCGGCACCAACGCCCGCGCCGTGCCGATCTACCAAACCACCTCCTACGTCTTTAACGATGCCGACCACGGGGCGCGGTTGTTTGCCCTGCAAGAGTTTGGCAACATCTACACCCGGATCATGAACCCCACCACCGATGTGTTTGAAAAGCGGGTGGCGGCGTTGGAAGGTGGGGTGGCGGCATTGGCCACTGCCAGCGGCCAAGCAGCGCAATTCTTGGCAATCAGCACCATCGCCCAAGCGGGAGACAACATCGTTTCCACCAGTTTCCTCTACGGCGGCACCTACAACCAATTCAAGGTCGCCCTGCCTCGGTTGGGGATCAACGTTAAATTTGTCGATGGCGATAATCCGGAAGACTTTCGGGCGGCGATCGACGAACACACCAAAGCGATTTATGTGGAAACCATCGGCAACCCCCAATTCAACATCCCCGACTTTGCCACCCTCGCCCACATTGCCCACGAAAACGGCATTCCGCTGATCGTAGACAACACCTTTGGCTGTTGCGGTTACCTCTGTCGCCCCATCGACCACGGAGCCGATATCGTCACCCAGTCCGCCACCAAATGGATCGGCGGCCACGGCACCTCCATCGGCGGCGTAATTGTTGATTCCGGCAAATTTGACTGGGGCAGCGGTAAATTCCCCATGTTCACCGAACCCGCCCCCGGTTACCACGGGATGAACTTCCAAGAAATCTTTGGCCCCAGTGGCCCCTTCGGCAACATCGCCTTCATCATCCGGGCACGGGTGGACGGCTTGCGGGATCTTGGCCCCTGCCTCAGTCCGTTTAACGCTTTCCTGCTGCTGCAAGGGTTAGAAACCCTCTCCCTGCGCGTCGATCGCCACACCAGCAACGCCCTCGCCCTAGCTGAGTGGCTCCAACAACAACCACAGGTCGAGTGGGTGAACTACCCCGGTTTGCCGGATCATCCCTACCACAGTCAGGCGAAGAAATACCTGAACCATGGCTTCGGCTGCGTGCTCAACTTTGGCATCAAGGGCGGCATGGAGGCGGGTCGTGCCTTCATCACCAATGTCAAACTGGCCAGCCACCTGGCTAACGTCGGTGATGCTAAAACCCTGGTAATCCATCCCGCCTCCACCACCCACCAACAACTGTCGGAAGCGGAACAACTCTCCGCCGGAGTCACCCCCGACATGGTGCGCGTCTCGGTGGGCTTGGAACACATCGACGATATCAAAGCGGACTTTGAGCAGGCGTTTGGGTAGGAGGGAATGTGGATGGTGAATGGTGAATGGTGGATAGTGATATGGATTTGGGGAGCTGCGGGAAAATAATATCCCCAATCACACGGTAGGGGCGAACGGCAGTTCGCCCTTACAGATTTGTGTTCAGGTACATTACTAATCTGCACATCCCTTACCGCCTAGTTCAGATTAATCAGGGACAGGCAAGGGGCTTCAGCCCCTTGTTCAGAGATGCCCCAATTCCCCATCACCAATTCCCCATTCCCCATTGCCATCCACCATCCACTATCCACCATCCACTTTCCCCGTATGAATTACCCACAGATCATTTCCCCCCTCACCCAGATTTACCAGTTGCCGCAGCCGTTGCGGTTGGAGTCGGGAGAGATGTTGATGCAGGCGCAGGTGGCCTACCGGACGTGGGGGCAGTTGAATGCGGCAGGGGATAATGCCGTGCTGATCTGCCACGCGCTGACGGGTTGGGCGGATGCGGATCAGTGGTGGGAGCCGATGTTGGGGGCGGGAAAGGCGTTTGATACCGATCGCGACTTTATCGTTTGCTCCAATATTTTGGGCAGTTGCTACGGCACCACGGGACCCACGAGCCTGAATCCAGCGACGGGCAAGTCCTACGCGGCAGAGTTTCCGGCGATTACGGTGCGGGATATGGTGCAGGTGCAAGCGGCGTTGGTGGAGGCGTTGGGGATTCAAACCTTGCAATTGGTGGTGGGCGGATCGCTGGGGGGAATGCAGGTGTTGGAGTGGGCGATGCTGTATCCGGAACGGGTACGGGCGATCGCCCCCATGGCCGTATCGGGTCGCCATTCCGCTTGGTGCATTGGCCTCAGCGAAGCCCAACGCCAAGCCATCTATGCCGATCCCAACTGGAATGACGGCAACTACGATCCCGACCATCCCCCTGCCCGTGGGCTAGCGGTGGCGCGGATGATGGCGATGAGTACCTATCGGTCGTGGACGAGTTTTACCGATCGCTTTGGTCGTCAGGTGGCGGAGAGCGATCGCGAGTCCCCCTTTGCCATTGCCAGTTATTTGCGTTACCAGGGGCAAAAACTGGTGGAGCGGTTTGATGCCAACACCTACATCACCTTGACTCACGCGATGGATAGCCACGATATTGGGCGCGATCGCCCCGGTGGCTACGAAGCCGCTCTGCACAGCATCCGCCACCCCGCCCTGATCGTTGCCATTGACTCCGATATCCTCTACCCGCCCACTGAACAGCAGGAACTCGCCACCCTCATGCCCAATGCCCAATTGGCATGGCTCCGTTCCCACCACGGCCACGATGCCTTTCTGATTAACATGGATGAGCTAAATCAATTGGTGATCGACTTCCGCAAAGCCGTCGCCAGGGATACGTCCAGCAGAACTGTCTCTACGTCTGCCATGCTGGGGTGATGAGGGGCTTCGGCTCCGCTCAGTTAGCTTCGACTACGCTCAGTTATACTTTGTCAGGGAACTGTTTGTAGTACTGGCTTTAGCCAGCCAACTGAAGTTGGAACTACAAAGTAAAATTTGTTGGCTGACACAGTATAGCTTCGGCTCCGCTCAGTTAGCTTCGACTACGCTCAGCCATCTTCGACCGACTATGTTCAGTTTTTACCTTCGGCTCCGCCGCTCAGGGGCGAGGCCGACCTTGGGCATCCAAATAGCCATTACGAATTAAAAAATACCGTAACGCCTCTGGAAAATTGGCATATTGCCCGATGGATTGGCCGTTTTGGTTATAACGGGTCAGACCCACAGTGGCCTGGCGATCATAATTGGCCAACATAAATTGCCAACCCTGTTGATATTCTCCCAGCAGAATTTTCTGGGCTACATACCCTGCCAACACGCCGTTGATTTCCGAGTCGTTGCGGTTGGTGCGGATGGTTTGGAACATTTGTTGGAGGGTACGCCGCAGGTGTTGGGGATAGCGGCGAGTCACCACTTCAAACTTGCCATTGTGTAACTGATAAATCAGCGAGGGGGGATAGGATCCGGCGTAGGAACTGAAGGCGTAGAGAAAAGCATTGTCCACCGTCACGAATTCCAGGCGACCATCCTGATCCAAATCCTCGAATCTGCCACCGTTGCCATCCAGCATTCCGGTTTCAGCTTGGCGGAAGCGATCGCCCCCCCAGGAATAGACAAGGGTATTGGTACAACAGTGGGCACCACCGCTATAGGTGGAGAAGATTACCTCAGGGGTGCGATCGCCATCCACATCTTGTAGGGTGACGGATCCCACGTATAGGGTGACTGCGCCTCCCGTTATTGATGGACGGCCATTGTAGCTAATTTGATAGCGTAAGTTTTGATAATTCTCATCTGTGGCTTGTTCTGCTGTCCATGGTTCATAACTCACAGACACACTGACCGCCCCAGACTGCAATACCCGATTTTGGAATGGACGGGTTTCGCCATTAATCTCTAACTGTTGTAATTGGGTTTGAGCCAGGGTTGTTCCCCCGATGGAGAGCAGGATTGTGGTCAGGGCGCACCCAAGAGCATAACAACGGTTCATAACGTTTTTTGCGATCGCCTCAATTCATCTAGCCATGCCATTAGCCAAACGCCCCTAATCAGAATGCAATCTATCGAACACCGACTATCGAACACCGACTATCGAATGAACACCAACTATCGAACATTGCGATCGCGGTGCCGTTTCCTTGACCATGATCATCGTTTCCCATGATGAGTTTAGTGTATCATTAGAAACATGAACACTTTCGGTAGATAGAAAAGGTAACACTGAGAAAATTACAGTTGACACGCAGAAATTGTTGATTCATATTAGGCTTTATACACCTAATTTCTCGGCAAATTTGTTTCTACTTAGTTTGTAGGATGTTGTAAACCGATCAACTATCCTTCCCAACTAAGTAGATGTAAATCTGTTGAGAAATGTCTAAGTTGATCATACTGCTTAGGTTCATTTCTCCTAACGATTCAGGTCGATCGGCCTGCTATTGTTTGATCGAATTGGCTTGGGGAACCCAAACCCTATAGCTCAACCCCTATAGCTACAACTGCATGATTTGTGTGGTTTGTAGGGGTGCGGTTTCCGCCGCCTAGATTCGACTACCTAAATGGTTGCCATGGGCGTATTTCACGTTTGGGGGAGGGGCGGTTAAAACCGCATCTACAAGAA
>CAZJZR010000041.1:0-12230 GCA_964550475.1 uncultured bacterium | reverse complement strand
GCGTTCGCAACATTTTCAGTCGGGTGACAGGGGGGAGCCTGTCCACCATTGACGGAGTATTGGGAGTCTCCGGTGCCGCTAACCTGTTTCTGATGAACCCCAGCGGCATCCTATTTGGCCCTAATGCGCGGCTCGATGTGGCCGGATCATTTCTCGCCACTACCGCCAACGTGATGAACTTCCCCGATGGGCAAAAATTCGCCGCCGATGGCAGTGCCACGCCCACCGTCGAGGTGAATATCCCAATTGGCTTACAAATGGGTGCCACCCCACCCGCCATGCTAACCAACCAGGGAAATTTGGCAGTTGGGGCAGGGCAAAGCCTAACCTTACAAGGCGGCATCACCAACAACAGCGGCTCACTCACCGCCTCTGGCGGCACAGTCAAGGTGCTGGGCGACCAAGTAGCCCTAGCCGGAACCAGTCGGATCAATGTCTCCAGTGCCACAGGCGGCGGCACCGTCCTAGTCGGTGGCGACTACAAAGGCCAAGGCACTGTACCAACGGCTCAAACCACCACCGTGGCCGCAGGTTCTGTGATCAATGCCGATGCCTTAGTCAACGGCAATGGCGGCAAAGTCATCGTCTGGGCTGACGGTCATACCAGCTTTGGCGGCACCATTACCGCCCAAGGCGGCCCCCAAGGCGGCAACGGCGGCTTTGTGGAAACATCGGGGAAACAAATACTTAATGTGGCAAACACTGCCAGAGTCAACACCTCTGCGTTGCAGGGTCAAAGTGGTACCTGGCTACTTGATCCCACCTCAATTACCATCGTAGCGAGTGGGGGCATAGATCCTACAGTTGCAGCAGCTAATGCCAATGCGGGTGCTTCCACCATTGATTTTGGTGTGATTAACACTGCCCTAGGTACTGGCAACGTCACGTTGACCACAACAAATGCTTCCACCAGTTTTATTACGGTTAGCACAGGCACCAGTTTAAGTATTCCAGCCGCTACAGTCTTGACCCTTAACTCGCCCACGGTCAACCTAAATGCTCCTATTACCTATGCTGCACCATCCAGTATCCTTGCAGGAAATCCCACCACAGTGAATGTGGGTACAGGTGGCAATATCCAAAATGGTGTGGATGTTGCGGCACCTGCGGGGGCAACAGTAAATGTCACAGCAGGTAGCTACACAGGTAACGTTACAGTCAGCAACCCGATGAATCTGGTGTTTGACACCACTGGAACAGGGGTAACCCTGACAGGTTCATTGAATGCAACTCCAGCCGTTGGCTTATCAGGTCGCTTCACCACATCAGGCTCTCAAACCTACAGCAATGCAGTGACGATTGCCAACAATCCTGTCTTGACGGGTGTGGGGATTAGCTTTGGCAACACAGTGACTGGGAATGGAGTCAATTTAACGGCTAATGCAGGAACAGGTAATTTATCGTTTGCTGCTGCTGTTGGTGCGAGTGGTAGTCCATTGGGGAATTTAATTCTCGATAGTACAGGTACGACAACGTTAAATACGGTGAATGCGGCTAGCGTCACCACCAATGCCGGAGGCACCACCCAACTCAATGGTAATGTCACCACTACAGGGGCGCAGAGTTATGGCGATGCAGTGACCGCAGGGAATAATCGTACCCTGACCGCTGATGATATTAACTTTGCCAGTACGGTGACAGGCACAGGTACGCTAACCTTGCAGCCGAACGATCCGACACGCGCGATCGCCCTCAATAATCCTGCCGCCTCCAACACCCTCAACCTCACCCAAACCGAACTCAACAACATCTCTGGTTTTAACACTGTTACCATTGGTAGTTCGGTTGGCACTGGAAGTACCACCATTGGCGTTGCTGGTAGTGGCGGTGGCCTGAGCCTCACCCAACCTTACGACGTGACCTTAAGAGGGGGTAACCTTGTTTTTGATAACAGCCTCACCCTAGCAAACAACCGGAATTTACTGATTCGCAACACTGGTGTGACGAATAACAGTACCACAACCGCCATCACAACTAGCGGTACAGGCACACTTTCGTTTAACCTCACAGGTAATGTTGGCACTGCAATAAAGCCCTTGACGATTGATGCCGTATTGGGAACGTCAAGCGTAACTGGAGATCTCTATCTCAGTTCGCCCAACAGCAACATGACTCAAACAGGAGTATTGACGCAGACAGGTGGAACAGTCTCTCTGTCTAGTGGCAGTGGACAGGCGATCGCCCTCAACAATAACAACAGCATTGCAGGCGCAATTACCGTTAATTCTGGTGGTAATGTGTCCCTCACCAATACCGCCAATACCCAATTATCCAGCATTACCCTGAACGGTGATTTAAGCCTAACTACAGACCAACTGAGTGGCGGTAGCAGTGTCACAAATGCGAATCCAAATGGAACTGCAACGATACAACCGATTACCGTATCCCGTGATATCGAAATCAATAATTCGAGTGCAGGGAGCGGTGTGTTAGATATTAATCCAACTATCTTGGCTGCATTGAATGGTAAGTTTGCCCATCTTGTAATCGGTCGCGCTAATGGAACTGGCACAGTTAACATTTCTCCCATTACTTTTTCCAGTCCCCTTAATAGCTCTCTAACTGCTAGGGGGGGGGATATTAATACTTTAGGATCTATTGTTACTTCAGGCAAAGACGTTACTTTACTAGGAAGTGGGAACGTTTCAACTCAAAATATCAATACAAGTTCTAGCATCTCAAATGGTGGCAATGTCAGGATCGAAGGGAAAAACGTTACGGTGAATGCCACGATTGATCCAGCGGCTTTTGGTTCAGGGAAAACTGGAGATACTACAATTATTGCCACCGGAACCGGTACTGATGGACAACTTAAAATCGGAAATGGTGTAAGTAGTGGAACCCTTTATTTTGATGTTTTTAGTGGTACTGCTGGCAATCTGAATTTGCAGGCAAATATCCTAACTGTGGATCGTTTTCGTATCGATGGAACTGTTAATTCTGGTGCAACTAATCCTGGTGGTACAGCAACTTTAACTGCGAATACAATCGAGATTAAGAATAATAGTTTTCTGACAACAAGGGTTTTTGGTGCTGGGCAAGGTGGCAATATTAATGTGAACGGTAAAACGATAACCGTTAATAACTCAACTATTTTAGCTTCAACAAATGGCGTAGGTTCGGCTGGCACTATCACTCTTGGTAATGCCACAACTGTTTCAACTGAAATTACAAATAACAGTAACATTACAACGAGTACTTCAGCTTTTTCCTCTGGACAGGGTGGTAGTATTAACGTTTTTGGAGAGACGATTACGTTGAATCCTGGCGTGAGCGTCGAAGCTTCTGTAACTGGTACAGGTGCAGGTGGCACGGTAACGATTGGGAATAACGCTACCAACATCACGTCGATTCAAGGTGCCGATATTACAACTGATACTAGTTCATCTGGACAAGGCGGTAATGTCTCTCTTTTAGGTAAGGAGATTTTCCTGCAAAATGGCACCACGATATCAGGGCAAACGACCGCATCAGGCATTGGTAGTACAGTTACCGTTGGCAACCTATCCACCCAAACAGTTGAGTTAAGTGGCTCCAGCCAAATTACGACTGCTGCAACTGGGACTGGGCAAGGTGGCAGCATTAATGTTTTGGGTTCTAAGATGATCACTGTGCAGCCGGGAAGTATTGTCTCGGCTGGAGCTAGCGGAATTGGGGGAAGTGGCAACATTACGATCGGTCATGCTGCTACTCAGCAAATATCAGTGGATGCGGCTGAAATTTCTGCTGCTACAACCGGAGGTGGTCAAGGCGGTAACGTCACTGTGTTGGGCAATGCGATCGCCCTGCAAAATGGAGCCACCGTGTCAGCCGAGACCAGCGGAGCGGGTAGCGGGGGGGCGGTGACGATTGGCCAAGCCACAACCCCGACTAACTTGATCCTGACGGGCACCAGTGAAATTACCACCAATACCAATTTATCTGGGCAAGGTGGCAGCATTAATATTGCAGGTTCGACGATTGGCATCAACTTAGCTCCGGGAGCCGCTATTTCAGCTCAGACCAGCGGCACAGGTGCGGGAGGCTCCGTCACCATCGGCAATGCGGGGACGCAGAGCACGCTGATTAATGGTGGGTTAGTGACTACCAATGCTTCCGCCGCTGGCAAAGGTGGGAATGTGGCTGTGCTTGGCAATACCATCACCCTGCAAGGGGGAACCGAATTGTCAGCCGATACCACGGGTAGTGGGACTGGGGGAATCGTCACTATTGGTAATGCCGCCACGACTAATGTGTTGCTGAACAACAGTCTGGTTACTACTAACACCTCCGGTGGTCAAGGCGGCAGTATCAACATTGTTACGGGTGATATCAAGCTTCAGGGGGCGATCGTGACTGCTACGAGTACCGGAAGTGGGGTTACCAGCGGTAACATCAGCATTTCTGCCAAAAAGTTAACGATGGCCAATGAAAGCCTGATTTCCACCGAGGGGTTGAGTGGTGGGAATGGTGGCAATATTTCGATTTTGAATGTGCTGTTTGCCGTAGCAGAGCCGCCGACCGGCCCCAATGGTAGCGATATTGTTGCCCGTGCCTCCGGGGGCGGTAGGGGTGGCTTTATTCTGTTCCAGCCCAAACTGGTGACGGGATTTAAGTTGGGACCCGCAGTGGATGGGAACCGTACCAATGACATTGATACCAACGGTACGGTGGATGTGGATTTGAATGGTGCCGATGCGATTCGGGGGTTGGCTCCTGCGCCTGTGTTCTTTACCGATGTGGGGCAGATTGTGGGGAATGCCTGTGATGCGGTGGGTACGAAGGTGAACGCGGGGACAGAATTGCGGGTGGCCGGTCGGGGGGGAATTCCGGCTAGTCCGACCGCTCCTTTGGCGGCACAGACGACTACCAGCGATTGGGTGTCGTTGGACTTGCGCCCGGAACAACGGGTGGGCTTGAAGTTGCCCGATGGCTCGACGGCGATGTTGGAACCAGGGCAGCAGTATCAAGCCTATGCTCGGTGCGTGTCCAGTGTGCGAAATCAGGCGCGATCGCAATTATGAAGATTGGTAATGGGTAATAGGTGATTAGTAATGGGTCAAGGCAGCAGTTACCGATTACCGATTACCGATTACCAATCACCAATCACCCATTACCATTACCATTACTTAATTTGCTTTGGTTAAGACAAATACGCTGCCCTCATTGCCTCGGCTAATTCGCAAATCCTGATCGAGGTAGGTGATGTCGAGCCAGCCCCGTTGATCATCCGTGGGGATGGGGAAGTCGATCGCGGTAAATGACTGCCCGGACTCAATTGCAGCAATGAACTCCATCGGTGCCTGATAGCCGATTAGCCGCTTTAACCCCAAAATCGATCGCTCAAATCGCACATCCACCCGTCGTTCCGAGACAGGGTAAAACCGCGCTGCCACACTGACAATCCCTTCCAGGTAAGGAATCCCGACAATTTCGGCAATGTTATACACCTGAGAGGTGCCGGTGCGGATACATTGATAAACCTGCCCTAAGTTGAGCAGGGGAAATCGATCCAACCCCAACAGAGCGCGACTACTGGTGTAGAGCAGTCGCCAATTGCCATCGAGTAACTCTGGTGCTTCTAGGGGGCGTAGGGTGGGGTTGAGGTCTTCCAGTTGGGCGATCGCGGCCAAGATGGCCTGTCGATCTGCCTCGGTTGCCAATAAGCCTCGGTTTTTACCCGCGATCGCCTCCAATAGGTCTGCCTTGCCGATCATTTGTCCCTCCCCAAGGATTCCCCATGCATGTGGCTTGTTTGCTACCCTAGATCATGCCTTGAAATTTGGGCAAAATCTAATCTTGGCACTTGATCCACCGTAACCATTCCCAGTGCCCTCGGTAAAGAGGGTTGTGGGCTACGCTCACTGCTCCCGTGGCTGGGCGTAAACGGTTACCATCCAACGGTCATGTAATCCAACGGTCATTTAATACGTGCAGCACTATGTACAACCCCTCTCTCCGTGAATATCCCCGTCGTCAGCCTGCCCAAGTCATTCCCCTACAACGGGATGCGTCGATTTTGGGTTGGTTAGAAAGTACAGGTCGCCTCTTGGCGCGGGATAGCCAAGATTTCGACTATCTCGATAACGAAGAAGAAATTTCCGACTTGATGGGCGGAGATGATGATAGCTACGATTTGGATGATGATGACGATGAATTGGATTTGGAAGATGTATAGGTGCTGCTGAATAGCAGGATGAATGGCAACTTCGTTGCCATTCATCCAACTCTTAACTCATCCCTAAATTCAGCAACGCTGATGTATAACGCTGATGCATATAACGCTGATGCATAAGGTCAGGTAATTGGCGATCGCAACGGAATCGTTTACTCCCTGGTTAGATCGCAACCGTTGAGTTTACTGGTGAGTTTTTTTTGGCGGGGGAAATAGCCATTTGCCCCCGCCAGTTCTGTGTAACGACCCATTGTGCATCGCTCTTGGGGAGGAGCGTGAAAATAAAGTACCCATAGATTAAACACGATGCGTTACGGCTGAAGCCTAACTACGCTGGGTATTTTATTTATTTGCACATCCCTTGTCATCTGAGTGAGAGACTAGCAAGGGGCTGAAGCCCCTTGTTCAAAAGCGATAACTCCTCATCTTAAGGGTCGTCCATGCGGCGTTGCCAGTGTCAGATTCCTTTAAACCCCATGGCTGCGGTTAGGCTTTGTTCCATCTGAGCCGATTTGACGTGACTGCGGCGTTGTTGGGCGGTGGTCTGTCGCCACACACCCACTTGGCTGAGCACAATCCCCAACACAATGATGCTACCGCCAATGTACTGTGCCAGGGTGGGCGTTTCACCTAAAATCAGGTAGGCCGCGCCAATTCCGGCAATCGGGACAAAGGAACTGACAATGGCAGCGGTGGACACGCTGGACAGCCGTAACCCAGCCAACCAAAACGACTGCCCCACGACCACAATCATCACGCCATACACCAGCATCCATCGCCACAAAAACGGTGACAGCACATCAGTAAAGTGATCCTGGCCGTACAGCACCAAGGCCACGACAAAAAACACCAGCGTTCCCAATCCGGTGCGGACAATGCTATAGAGTCCCAACGGCACTCTGGACAAATCCCGTTTGCCAATGATGGTGGCGATCGCCAACACAATCGCTCCCACTACCGCCAACCATTGCCCCAATTGTCCCAATTGCGCCGTGTTCCCCATCACCAGCATTGGCTCTGGAGTCATTGGTTGCAACAGCACCGTTAAGCCCACGCCCACAAAGCCCGCGATCGCCCCTAGCACCTCCCAGCGATTCACCCGTTCTCCCAACAACCAAACCGATAGAGCTAACGCCAGTGGAGGTTCCAATCGTCCCAGCAGCACCACCGTATTCACTGGAGTCAGAGCTAAGGCTTGGAAAATCAGCCCCGGAGCCAGCGCACCGGCTAGGATGGCGGCAATTACCAAACTGACCCATTCCCGTCGGCGCACCTGTCGCAACACCGCCCACCGCCACTGTTGTCGATACAGTAGCAACAACACTGCCAAAGCGCACAAATTGCCGACAAACAGCACATTACAGAGCGAAATGGGATTACGCCCACCAACAAAATTGGCCGCGCCAATTTGCGTCAGCTTGCGTGTCACCGCTCCCGATGCTCCAAAAATCAGAATCGCCACCCACAAATACACCTGCCCCGGCACGCGGTGCATCAATGCCATTATCAGAGCCATCAATTGTTGCATCTGTTGCATCCGCCGTGGAACCCTCGCTATCTGCTGTCCCGTCACCGCTTGACCATGATTCAAAACCTGCATCTCCCCACTATCCCACTTCAAACTGAGAATCGTCTGAGAAATGGCTGAAGTGATTTCCACCTTACACTCAGTTAATTCGCAGGGTCAGTTCAGAACCGATTCAGGTCACCTTGTCAAGCTGGAAGGCAATTGAGCCAACCGAAGGCCGCCTAACCGACACCAGAGTGCAGCGGATATCTGATCCACTCTCTGATCCACCAACAGATGGTTGCGCCATCGGGTTTGCGACACTAGCCAACAAGCCAATAATTTGCCTCGACAGGAGTTTTGCCATGAAATTGAACAGCGTGAAATTGAACAGCATGAACTTAACCAGCGTCAAATTGACCACCGTTTTTACCGGACTCGCCTTGGCCGGATTCGTCACCCTCAGCGGTGCCCCGCTGCTACTGAACAACCCCTCGGCCATGACGGCGATCGCTGCCGAAATGAAGGATTCCACGGGGCTGAGTGCTAACCAAAAGGTTGACATGATTATGAAAAACAAGGGGCAATTTGGCAGTGGTGATCAACTGCGGCGATTCTTCTTTGGCGATTTAGAACCGCTGGCTGTGCAACCGGGCGGCGCGGGCATGGTCGTCAACCTCTACAACAAAGCCAATAACGTCACCTTTTCCTACTGCGCCACCTACGATGTGGTGGTGGCAGTGAAGTCTGGCAAGGTAGCCAAGTTTGCTGCGGCTGAAGTCAAATAATCCCATTGCCAGCAACGTCAGTTATGGGGTTTCTGGCTAGAGCCGGTTTGAGTTTGGGGGAGGGGCGGTTAAAACCGCATCTACAAGAACTAAACTCGCGTAGGCGGGTTGCAAAATCCTGAGTCCGCCGCCTAGGCGGAGTATAGCCCTCTGGGCAATAGCCTTCGGCATGGCTGCGCTAGGGCTTCGCTAGTGTTTATATAGCCGCGTCGGCAACGCCTGCCCAGAGGGCTGATTCTATTCGCCCGGATGTCCTCCCCAACTGTTGGATACGCCCCGTCATAGACTTTGAGCCGTCACAGATTTGGCCAACCTCCTCTAGCCCCCTGTCGCTGCCTGGAATGCGCCACAAATTCGTACAAATGAACTATAATGCAGTATGGTTAGGCATAGGGTTGCTAAGTTGTTAGAACTAGAGTGACGTTATACCGGAGTCATAGCAATGGCTAATCGTCTGCACATTGCCGATGCCACCATGGCGGGGGAGGCGCAACCCGTGCTGGTGTTGGACTTTTTGACGGAACGGATTACGGTGCGGGAGTTAATCCGCAGTCGGGTGTACCAGGAAGTGCAGGACTACAACACCCGCCAACCGGAACAGTTTCGGGGTTTGGTGCAGCCCACCGATGCGGAGAAAACCCTCAACGGGTACACCCTCCGCAAACCCCGGCAATTGGATTGGCAAAACCAGTTTGAGCAGGCGGTAAAAGCCTTTCAATCCAATGGCTTCATCATTTTGGTGGATGACGAACAGGTAACGGAACTGGAGGAAGAGATCGAGATCAAACCGGGAACAGCGGTGACGTTTCTCAAATTAGTGCCACTGGTGGGGGGCTGAGATGACGCAACTGACTCCAGAACGGTGCTTGGCCTTGATTGAGGCGATCGCCAGCGATTCCTACGACTACACCTACAGCTTAACCAACTCAACGGTAGGAACCGAAATTCTCCAACTCAGCCGTGTCGATCGGGTGATGTTGGTTGTGAGCATGGCCCATTGGATTAACCAACCCTCTAATCTCGGTCGGCATCTGCCGCAGCAAAGTGATACGTCGGGTTATCTGCCGGGTTATCGGAATGTGTTAGCGGCGTTTTCAAAACTGCTGCGGCAACAACTACCATTCCAAGCCGATGATCTGCATACAGTCCTGACTGAGTTTTTATCCGGCGAGATTGTCCATTGGCTAGATCTGATTGGGGCACTGACTCAGGCCATCGAGCAGTATTGTCAAACGACTCCCCCTAGCCCTGAGTTACTCCCACTTCTACACAGTGTCATCGACCAAGTTGAACGCTTGAACTATTACGGCTCTGCCATGCGCCAGTACGCCAGTCGTCTCAAAGCGATTGTTCAAGCCGAAACAGCCGCATTGGCACTTGTTCCTGGTGAAAGTTGGTCAGATACGGCCATTCAAACCATTGAGGCGATGGATCAGACGACGCGATCGCACTGGGGACAGCTACTGACGGTTTGTGCAACCAGCACGGGCGGTAAACCATCGGCCAAGTGGCTAAAGTCTGCTCAGGCGTTAGTGGCGCAAATTGGCTGGCCGAGCTTTAGCCAAGCGTTGCTGGCGTGGTTTCCCTTGGTAGACCAGCCGCGCACCCAGCCGATTGAAGAGTGGCAACCCTGGATGCCCGATCCGAATCTGCTGTTGAACGATGTGAATGCGGATATTTTGCGCGGGTTGGTCTGGTTGTGTGCCGCCAGTGACGATGGGGAACTGGCGCGGGCGATCGCGAAACTCGCCATTTCCGCCTATCGCAAGGCTCCGGGGATTGGCCCCCGCTGTGTGCGCCTGGGCAATGCCTGTGTCTGGACATTGGGACAAATGCCGGGGGAGATTGGGCTGGCTCAGTTGGCGGTGCTGAAGGTGAAGGTAAAGTTTGGCACTGCCCAGAAAGGCATCGAAACGGCTCTGACGACTGCGGCCAATCGCCTTGGCTTGCCCAAAGCGGAATTGGAGGAACTATCAGTGCCCAGCTATGGGTTAGAAGCCGTGGGACAACGGCAAGAGACCTTGGGCGATTTCACCGCCGAATTGCGGGTGACGGGCACCAGTACCACCGAGTTGCGCTGGCTCAAAGCCGATGGCAAACCGCAAAAATCGGTGCCCAAGGCGGTGCAGGAGCAGTATAAGGAGGAGTTGAAAGAACTGAAACAGGCGGCGAAGGATATCCAAACCATGCTGCCTGCCCAACGCGATCGCCTGGAATCCCTGTACCTGCAACAAAAAACCTGGGATTTGGCGACGTGGAAAAGCCGCTATTTAGACCATCCCCTAGTCGGCACGCTGGCGCGACGGCTGATCTGGCAATTTAGTGAGGGCGATCGCGTCATTGAAGGGATTTGGCTGGATCACCAACTGGTTAACCGTGCCGATCAACTGATTGACTGGCTGAGTGACTCCACCCAGGTGCAACTCTGGCACCCGATCACCGCCAGCCCCGCCACCATCCTGGCCTGGCGCACTTGGCTGTTGGAACACCAAATCCAGCAACCGTTTAAGCAAGCCCACCGGGAAATTTACCTGCTGACAGCAGCGGAAGAAACCACCCGCACCTATTCCAATCGGTTTGCAGCACACATCCTCAAACAACACCAGTTCAATGCCCTCTGCGCCCAGCGGGGCTGGAAAAATCAACTGCGACTGATGGTGGATGACACCTGCCCTCCCGCTACCCTTTCCCTACCCCAGTGGGGCATCCGTGCCGAATATTGGATCGACGGCATCGGCGACAACTATGGCGTGGACACCAACGCCACAGGCACGTTCCTCTATTTGGTGACGGATCAGGTGCGGTTCTACTCAATTGATGCGCCGGGGAATCGTGCCCAGGTGGGCAGCAGCAATTATTACACTGACAGTCGAACAGCCGTTACGCCCCTGCCCCTGGAGACGATTCCGGCTCTGGTGTTGAGTGAGGTGATGCGGGATGTGGATTTGTTCGTTGGGGTGGCCAGTGTGGGCAATGACCCCAGTTGGCTGGATGGCGGTGCTGAGGGGCGGCCATATGGCGACTATTGGCACCGCTATTCCTTTGGGGATTTATCGGAAACGGCGCAGACCCGCCGCCAAGTGCTGGAAACGCTGATCCCGCGTCTGAAGATTCGCGATCGCTGCCACTTCCAGGACAAATATCTAGTGGTGCGCGGCGACCTCCGCACCTACAAGATTCACTTGGGCAGCGGCAACATTTTGATGGAACCGAATGACCAATACCTCTGCATTGTGCCGTCCAAATCGGTGGAGCAGGGTAAGGTGTTTTTGCCATTTGAAGGGGATGGCATGTTGGCGATCGTGCTGAGTAAAGCTTTGCTGTTGGCGGCAGATACGCAAATTCAAGACCCGTCAATTGTGTCGCAGATTCGACTGTTGTGAGGGCTGAGGGGGGGATCGTGGATAGTGGATAGTGGATGGTGTGGTGACATGATTAATTCTGTGTTCTCTGCGGCTCTGCGGTGCCGAACTGAGTTAACCGCTGAGACGCTGAGGGCGCGGAGATAAGATGGAATTCTGCGGCAATATACAGCAAAGGAACTGGTGAAGGCAGATCGGCGGGCGTATCCAACAGTTGGGGGATACATCCGGGCGCATAGAATAAGCCCTTTGGGCAGGCTTTGCCTACGCGGCTATCCAAACACTAGCGAAGCCCTAGCGCAGCCATGCCGAAGGCTATTGCCCGTAGAGCTAGAGTCCGCCTACGCGGACTAAGGGTTTTGAACCCCGCGTAGGCGGGTTTAGTTCTTGTAGATGCGGTTTTAACCGCCCCTCCCCCA
>CAZJZR010000040.1:2726-12490 GCA_964550475.1 uncultured bacterium | reverse complement strand
CCCCGCGCACCGCAGGCTTCAACACCATCGACATCGGCAAAATGACCACCGCTGGTCTATTCATCACCATTGCCCTGATGTTTATCGGGGGTAGTCCCGGTGGCACCGCAGGCGGGATCAAAACCACCACCCTGCGCGTCCTCACCAGTTGCACCAAAGCGATTTTGCAAGGGCGGGAAGAGGTGTGCCTCTATGAACGGAAAATTCCCCTCTCGCTGATTTTGAAAGGGATTGGGGTGGTGATCGGGTCTCTGGCGGTGGTGATTGTCATGACTATCCTGATTGCCCTCTCCGATCCCCAAGTGGACTTCATTCGCATCCTGTTTGAAGTCGTCTCTGCCTTTGGCACCGTTGGCCTCTCCACCGGGATCACCGCTGGCCTCACCACCTTCGCCAAACTGGTGTTAGTCGCCACCATGTACATCGGACGGGTGGGGGTGCTGCTGTTAATGGGGGCGTTGCTGGGTGATCCCAAACAAACATTTGTGCATTATCCAGAGGAAAACTTACTGGTGGGGTAAGGGAGGAGCGTAAAAATAAAGTACCCATAGGTTTAAACATGATGCGTTACGGCTGAAGCCTTTAGCGTAGCCATGCCAGAGGCTATACGCATCCTACGCTGGGTATTTTATTTATTTGCAGATCCCTAAGCAGCCAATATCTGATTGCCGATCGGATTCCCGCTATTGGCCAAACACGTCAGCGAATAGCGGATTACTCGTGGCTAGATTGGGCGCAACACTAACTACCCATGTTGCTAACTGAAGTTGATTTTTGGCACTAGAAGGGTAGGAAAAATCAACCCGTCCAACTATTTTTCGGCTTGTAACCGTTCACTTGCCTCAGAGTTGGCAGCAATGGACATAGCCCCCAACCTACTTGGCTGGGAGCATGAGAATGGTTACGTTGCAGTTGTCTGCCTATCAGTCCGTAGAGACGGGTTGAAAAGTGGTGTACAAGGTTGATTTTGCATGTACGGGGCGCACGCAAAATCAACTTTTAAAACACCCTCTTAGCGAGCCATTGCTCCGGTTGTGCCCGGCTGTTGCTTCTTGGCAATTTGTTGCTTTAATGCCTCCAGAGCTTTGGCGTATTGGGGATCAGCCGGAGTGCCGATGCGATCGCGTGCCCCCATCAACTCCTTCACCTGCGCCTCGGTTAGCTCCACCTTCACATCCGGGTCAATTCCGTGTTTGTTGATATCCCGACCGCTAGGGGTGAGATATTTGGCGATGGTTACCGCCATCGCTGACCCATCGCCCAACGGTTGCACCGACTGCACCAACCCCTTACCAAAGGTTTTAGTACCCACAATCACCGCACGGCGATTATCCTGCAACGCTCCAGACAAAATTTCACTGGCACTCGCCGATCCGCCATTCACCAAGACAATCAGTGGCTTATCGGTCAAGGCACGACGATTGGCGCGTTGCCGATCCACTTCCCCTTGACGGTCTACCGTTGAAACAATCGCCCCTTCTCGCAACCACATCCGGGCAATTTCAATGCTGGCTTGCAGCAACCCACCGGGATTAGAGCGCAAATCCAAAATATAGCCACTCACGCCCCGCTTCTCCATGTCTTGGATCGCTTCACGCATTTCCTTGGATGCATTGGCACTGAATTGCACCAAGCGAATGTAACCGACCCCACCCGGTAAATCGTTGCGATAGGCGGAGCGGACGGGATGAATTTCAATCCGGGCACGCTTCAGCTTAAATTCCAGGGTTTGCTTGCCCCGTTGAATCGTCAGGGTAACCATAGTACCCGATGGTCCCCGAATCAGGCTGACGGCCTGGTTACTGTCCATGCCCTCGGTACTCTTGCCGTCAATCTTGGTAATCACATCCTTGGACTGAATCCCGGCCTTGGAGGCTGGCGTATCTTCAATCGGCGAAATCACCACTAACTTTTTCGTCTTTTCATCTTGGGACAATTGAATCCCTACCCCAGTTAACTCGCCAGAGGTATCAATCTGCATGTTCTGATACTCTTTTGGATCCATGAAGCGGGTGTAAGGATCCTCTAGCCGTTTCAGCATTTCCCGAATGGCTTTGTAGGCCGATTCCTGATCGGGGTAGTTGCGTTTCAGGTACTCAGTCCGTACTGCTTTCCAATCGACTTGGTTAAAGGTCGCGTCTACAAAACGACGGTCAACAATTTGCCAAACTTCGTCCACCAGTTCCTTTGGACTTTCTTTCAAAAACGCCTGACTACGGGAAAGGATTCCAACTCCACTAATCGTCACAGCGGCTGTGACAACTGCGGTTGCCCCAAGGACTAGTTGACTTTTGGTAATCGGCATAGGTTTAACCCAGATGAAAAAAAGCTTGTGGAGACGGAGATAGAACAGGTTAAGCCCAATCTAACATAGGGCTGAGGAGTTGGGGATGGCATGGGAGACAGTTTATCAACTCCCACTATATAACCGCTTGCGGTAGTGTAGGCTATGCCCACACCACTCAATTCTTTACCCAGTCGAAGGTTTAATTTATCGACCGCACCTCATACATATGAGAAATGCTATATGGAAATTGAATCAGTGGAGCGAATGGAGTGGCGATGCACAGAGGGTTGAACCGCAATCCTTGGCGATTGAGTTGGGCAGAATGAGGGAATTGCAGAATGGCGGAATGATGTCCCTAATAAACTCAGCCTAACAACCGAATCTCTTCACTACTGTAACAACAATTCGATAATTCCATAAATTCCCCAAACAAAAAGGGGAGTTACCCGTAGGAACTCCCCTTAGCCAAACCACACTTTATGAGTAGCGTTACTGAATACAGCAGTGTCATCAAACCTATCGAAAGTTAAGCTGCATTCTAGGCTATGCCAGGACTCGGTACTGACCTAACGCTGTTGCTGTGAATCAAGGTAAGCAAACTGTCCATTTTGGCTTTGTGGTTAGTTGAACAGCTTACTTACAGATTCAACACCAGGAAACATAAATGACTATGACAGTTGCAAACAGAGCGTTGCAAATAGATGTCGTAGCAGATGAGGATGGTGAAGCCAACTCGATTAACTGAATACGGGTTAAGAAACTGCTTGAACCGTCAATGATGGTTAATCGTTGTTCAACAGTGAATGCAACCAGAACCGAGTTGATTCAACCATCCTCTATGTTGACTTAACTAAACCGCACGGGTTTTAAACAGAATCAAGCGAACACAATCAACGAAACCAGGGATTCACTCTTACATCAAACCGAGTTGAGACAGGATACCTTGACCAGTCAACAATTCGGTGGCGAGACCAATAACAAAACCCAGCATGGCCAGACGACCATTCCAGGTTTCAGCAAACTGAGTGAAGCCGAACTTAGCGGGTTGTTGGTTTTCCATGACTCAATGACTCCTAACTAGATCGAGGACTGCTCATGTAATAAAACGTAACGTATTTTTCGAGAATCCGCAACATTTTGTAATGATTTCCTGGAGCCATTGTCAGCTATATCTGAGGTTTGTCCGTTCCCTGCCAGCCTAACTACCCCGATTGCGAAGTTCGGACTCTAGTTTGTCGGCATCTTCTTTCAATAAGACGGTGATTTGACCGTTGTAGCCCTTGTTGTTGGCAGTCCGGACGACTTCCAGCCAGTAGGCAAACCGATCGCCCACTCGCAGTTCACCTGTGACGGCGATCGCCAATGGCATATTGCGATTGCGGGCTTGGTTCACCAATGGTGGCCCCGGATATTGATAGGCGACTCTGGCCTGTTCGTAATCTTGGTAGATATCTAAGCCGTAAATCGCACGGAGGGATTCTTCCAACCGATAGCGATTCACGCTATTGATCATGTCAAAGAGGGAAATCCGTTCGGCGCGGATGGTGCCGGAGTCCGGGGTGGGGGCTAACCGTCCAGCAGGCAGTACGGATGCTTGGAACATAAACCGATGGGCAGCGGTTTCACTCTTGCGAACTAACAGTTTTTCGCCACTGCTCGGTCGTAGTGTGGGATGGGCTTGAATCCACGCTGCTGCTTCATCAACTAATTGACCAGGAAGGGCGATCGCCTGTTGCACGCCCTGACCCATGGCTAAGGCAATGCCTAACGACACTGCTGACCACCAACTGATTTGCCGCATCATCAACCTCCTGTTTGAGCATGATTCAGGATACTGAAAACTAATCTCAACTGTCGTGCCAAGCTTATATTGCTTATTCCCTGCGGATGGATAAAGCTACTTGGGCTGATTTTAGCCTCTAGGGAGCAATTAGAGGCTAGACTAAAGGCGACTTTTTCGATGTTAAAACTTCTAAGCAACGTTCTAATCATCTTTTCAAACCGCTTCTAAGTTAGTCTGGAACAAAGTAGTCGAGATAAATCGAGATAGATAAAACGTGGAGAGCGATCCGTTGCCCGTTCAGCTCTATGGGGAAACAGGTCTAATTTGGTGAAATCTGGGCACGAGAAAGCAGATTAGTCTGTCTGTGGGGTATCTCATGCTCTAAATTGCAAGGTTGTTGTCAATGAATTACTGGCTGCTAATTCAGTCGAATACTGACCAAAAACTTGGCCTTTAAAGCACCCTCTAAAACTCCCTAGTTAATTCTATTTAGTTGAACCAACCGTAACTATTCAGGTTGATCAACGCTCGATTGCTCGATCTAAAAGGGTTGGGAAACCCAACCCCTACAATGCCATCTGTTGTTTGGTGTGTAGGGGCGCGGAAACCGCGCCCTAGATTCGGCTACCTGAATACTTACAACCAACCTATGGTTTATTGAGTTAATTGAGAAGATGAAAATACAAGCAAATCGTGATATATTTACAGCCCAAATTATTTTTTTTGCTGATGGTAATCAGGTTTTTGTGCTACAAAAAGGTGATTGCTTGCTTGAACTGTGTGATGATCGGCTCACAAAATGTTGTCTGATTTCGGAGATCTCCTGGAATACTTACCAAAGCATTATTCAAAATGATTATTTCAATTTCAAAGTTGAATTTCAAGGTCGAATACAGCACGGTTCTTTTAATGCGGGCGATCGCGTCACTATTTCCATTGCATTGACTCCAAAATTATTATCCGATGTTCATCTATCTGATCACAATGTTTCCTCAGTGATACGTTTTCTGACCGACCAGCAAGTGGAAGGAGAACACTCATCTTTTTTAGAGGTTAATAATTGGTATCTTCTATCGGCATTTCAAACTCAAGATGATAATCAAGTTGATGAGCAAGTCGGATATCGTACTTTATGGGATTACTTTGAGCTGGCGATACTGGATTCAATTAGTGCAGTTGATCAGGCTTCCGCGATCGCGGCGATTTCTCAGTTTTATCAAGCATCCCAATTTGTTGAAGACTTACTCTATTCAGAGGCTATCAATTCAGAAGATGTCAGTTCAGAAGATGTCAGTATTGATGTCTCAACCCTAGGGGCAATTCAAGAATTGACGGGTACATTACTTAATTTAGGTATTGCTGGAACAACTGATCAGCAGGCTATGCAACAGACAATATCCCAAAATATTCTTGATCTGTTGAGTCAGGCTTTGCACAATACCAGCGATCGCGATTTTTCTACTTTAGACACAACAACTATGAGTGATGATCAATTGTCAATACATGCCGTAGTGACTCAATTTTTTCAACAAGCAGAGTGGCCAATTGAAGAAAACGATCGCCAAGATTTGTTCAGAACCTCATTTCAAGGAGACAATGGAAAACTGATCTGCTATGGCAAAATTTTGGAATCAGAAAACCAATTCATTTTTTACTCTGTTGCGCCCTACGAGTTGCCAGAAGATAGACTCACAGATCTAGCTGAATTTGTTTGTCGGGCAAATTCCGGGCTTGTGATTGGCAACTTCGAGTTGGATTTTGAGGATAAAGATATTCGCTATAAAACTTCAATTGATGTAGAAGATAGTGTGTTGGATGTGGCGTTAGTCAGAAACCTAGTCATGTCAAATGTCTACATTATGGACAATTATTTGCCAGGGTTAGATCGTGTCATCACCGCCACCATGTCGCCGGAAGCAGCCATTAGCTATGTTGAATCATAGGGTGGTTAGAAAGTAGATTTTTCGTGCGTATATCGCATGAAAAATCTACTTTCTAGCTGTCTTTTTACGGCTTGAGGACTTCTAACAATTCCTTGATAGAACTGCCACTTACTTTCATGGCTGTGCTAGATTCCTTTGTCGATTCCACCGCTTCTTTCTCATTGGGATCTTTGACTGCTCTACTAGCATTGGCTACACCTTCATCCGCCTTGCTAGTGGTTTCATCTACTTTACTATTGGTTTCGCCCACCTTACTGGAGACATTGGGCACCTTCTTCTCGGCCATATCCAGGATGGCTTTCAAATGGTGGCTTTCTAAACCAGCACCGTGCTTTCTCGCTTCTTCTGACTTGGTGCGATCGCCCTTCATCTCACCACTGGATTCTTTGTACGATCTCTCACTGTACGTCTTCGCACCCTCATTCATCAATGTTTTTGTGACAGGCAGAGCCAAGGATAGCCCTTTCTGAGCCAGCTTTTGATCCGACTGCCCCATATGTTGATCCAAAGCACCTGTTTCTCCCAGAGCAAAACTGACTCCCTTAATGCCAGATGTCAGGCTATCAATTCCCGCGCTGATGGCAGAAGCTCTGAGAATACCAACCACAAACGGATCCGCAACCGCTGCCTGAATACCCCGAATCAGCATAATCAGACCGTTGATCGCTGCACTGGCTAGATTGATAATGCCGCTGATGAGGGATAAGATGGCACCGATCGGCGCAAAAATGGGTGCTGTATAGGGGTTGCTGGATAGAATCGCACAATAAATCTTCAAAAACTTAAGAATGCGCTGAATTGTGCCCAAGACAATCCGATCCGTTCCCTGAAGCATTGCCACAATTAAATCAAAAAACTTGGCAGGCGCACTGCGTAAACTCGCAGTCTTCAGCAGTTGCCGTTCCGTTTTAATTTGCTTAAATTCTTCCTTGGCTTGACTAATCACATTGGTGACTTTAGGGGGTTTCATAAACCCACGATTATCGGTCTCAGCTTCGACACCCATAATTCCGGCTGTTCCGAAGCCTGCTGCAAAGTCAAGTGCTGACACCTTAGCGGTTTTCACCCCCTTCTGTTTGATCCAAGTTCCTGGACTCTCAGTGGCTTCGACCGCCATCCGTCCTTCAGACACCAATTTTTTCTTGCGAACTTTGAGGCCATTATCGCCAGCCCGATCCTCTTCGAGATTCTTAGCTCGCATTTCAGCCTCTACAGCCCATGCAGCACACTGTTGCCGAGCTTGCTCCTTTTGCTTTTTGCGATCGGCTTTCTTTTCCCGTTTGGGAAACTGTTTCCGTTGTTCATGAATCTTCAAATACAGGCTGTAAATGTAGGAGCGCACAAGATAGGCTTTATCTCGCTTTTGTGCCGCATCTTCGGCTGCCTGTTTAGCTTCTGCTATTTCACCTGCCTGATCATTGACGGCATGAATCGCTTTGATCTGACCCTTATGCTTGTTGATTTTCTTTTTGTAAACTTGTTTCTTGATCGAAGAACCAAAAGTATCTTTTTCCTTCGCTGCTTGTTTCTTCGCTTCAAACTTGGCAACTTTATCCTGCTTTCTCTGATTTACTTCAGCCTGCTTTTCGTTCTTCGCCAGCTTTTCCTCTCGCTTTTCTTCAGTATTAGCCGCTTGAGACTCTTGATAAGTTTTCAACTGTTTTTTGAAGTGTTTGGAGTCCTCTTCTGAAGCTTCTGAGTCATCTGGTTGTTGTCCATTGGCGAGTGCCTGCATGTACATGCTGTCTTCAGCAAACGCCAGTGCCAGCTTTTCAATCCCCAGAGCAGTCGCATCAACCGAATGCAAAGCATCACCCGTAGCATCTAAACTCTTTTGAATTGTCCGTGTTTTCTTTTCTTGTGGAGGGCTTTCCTCCTGCTTTGTTTGACTCCCAGGGTCAGTGGTTTGTCCCCCTTTGGGTTGTATGATGCCTAACTTACTCTGATCTGACTTACCTTGAATTGCTGCACTAGCACCCTGCTGAATGGTGTGGGTCAACTCATGACCAGTCAGTTGATCCGTAGCGGGGGCTTTACCTGCACCGTAGTAGATATGGTTGCCGTGGGTGAAAGCTTGGGCACCCAGTTCGCGGTTCATCTGCACAGCGGTTTGGTCGGTGTGTACTCGCACTTGGCTGAAGTCGGCACCGAAGCGCGGTTCCATGAACGATCGCACCCCATCAGGTAGGGGGGAACCGCCACCTTTGCTGTGATGAAGTTGATGTTCTAATGAGGGAGTGGGAGAGGTTGAGCGGGTGGATTTGGTTTGAAGTGGTTCCTCTTCGTCAGACTCACTGGATTCTGACTCCATACGTTGGATGAACTTGCCTTGGAGAGGGTCTTCTTCCTCTGGCGACGCAGTTGCCCGTTGCACCAGAGGGGTGATGGTAGCGGCAAGCGTCTTGGTTTGGATGTCGGACTCTGATGATTGGGGAGTGGATTGGGGATGGGTCTGCCGTTGCACAGGGGCAGGCATAGATACTACTTGGTCAGCGATGCGATCGGCTTCTTTCTCGTACTGATCGTTAGGCTTACCGATGGCCAGCTTGGCCTGAATCGGAGTTTGTCTCCCGGTAGACCCACTGCCCCGTTGAGGCGCGTGGGAAAACAGATCTAGCTTGGCGAAATCGGGATTGGGGAAATTGACGGGTTGATGCTGTGGATCAGCCAATGGGCGCGGCTGAGGCTGCACTGTTGGGACGTTGCTAGATTCCGACTGAAGCTGGCGTTGGAGAAAAGAGCGGGTTCGCATAGCAAAACACCAAATGCAGCAGCATACTGATGGTTTAGTGTAGCATTTCTGTCTTCACTGTCTACTGTCCAAAGGGCGGTAAAGGTATGCTCCTATGCGCGTAGCTGAGCAACCATTTGTTCTAGGGTTGTGGTTTCCACGTGCATGACCACAGCAATTCCTGTATCCGTACTGTACTGGGACTTTAGCATTCCATGATCGACCAGCCACACTAATTCTGCGCTTTCATCCGGAAAAATTTCTCCACGCAGGACAAACGCGGGATCAATCGGTGCATAAAAAATGCTGTCGATTTCTTGTTTCAGTGCTTGCTCAATTTCTGTGCACAGGCGATCTAAATCGTCTTCAAGGAAAGTACCTTGGCATTGAGTGATGATCTGTTGTTGTTCCTGATCACTAGTCAGTGCCAGAGTATAGGCTCTCTGGGAATCGGTCGTGTTACCTGCAATGGTTAAGAGAATGCCGATGGAACTCTGTTCAAAGTCGCGATCGCGAATGCTGATGTTCATCTGTATGTGGCCTGAATGGATTCCTGATCAATTAACTAGCTTAGGCCAAACTACCCAACTTATTTCCATCGCCAATGCTTGAATCGGCCTTGGTAGGTCGTCACGATATTGCCCCCAGCTACAATAACCGCGATTCCACCATGGTAGTAAACAGTGCTACCTGTCCCCCGATCTCGGTATGCCTTAGGACTCTTGGCAACTACATTATCGATATCTGTTTCCGAGATCCCGCGTTCGTCCATGCGTTCGCGTAGGTGATGAGTTTCCCGCAACCCCGATGGAGGGAACAGTTGAATCATGGTGTCAGCCTGAGCCATCTGCACAGAGGCTCTCGCTCCCCCTTGCTGAATCGTATGGGTTAACTCATGGCCAGTTAGTTGATCGGCGGCGGGGGCTTTACCTGCACCGTAGTAGATATGGTTGCCGTGGGTAAAGGCTTGGGCACCCAGTTCGCGGTTCATCTGCACAGCGGTTTGGTCGGTGTGTACTC
>CAZJZR010000040.1:0-2626 GCA_964550475.1 uncultured bacterium | reverse complement strand
GCACTTGGCTGAAGTCGGCACCGAAGCGCGGTTCCATGAACGATCGCACCTCGCCCGGTAGGGGGGAACCGCCACCTTTGCTGTGCTGGAGTTGGCTTTCCAGAGTGGGAGTAGGGGATGGTGAGCGGGTGGATTTGGCCTGAAGTAGCTCTTCTTCGTCTTCACCCATGCGTTGGATGAACTTAGCCTGAAGTGGTTCATCCTCTTCTTCACCCATGCGCTGGATAAATTTGCCTTGAATCGCTTCTTCTTCCTCAGCCTCAGCAGATTCCATCCGCTGCACCACTGGCGTGATAGTAGCGGCGAGGGGTTTGGTTTGGATGTCGGATTCGGATTGTTGCGGATTGGGCTGCCGCTGGACGGGGGCAGGGGCAGACATGGACATCACTTGGTCAGCAACGCGATCGGCCTCTTGCTCGTATTGGTCATTGGGTTTGCCAATGGCGAGTTTGGCTTGGATAAGTGGTTGTGAGCGATGGCGACCTGTACCCCGCTGGGGGGCATGACTGAACAGATCTAAAGTAGAGAAGTCTGGGCTGGCCGCATGAATGGGCTGCTGTTGAGGATCTGCCCATGGACGCGGCGATAGCTGTACCGTTGGGGCATTGCTGGATTCCGTCTGAGACTGGCGTTGGCGAGAAGAGCGGGTTTGCATAGCAAGGCACCAAATGCGGCAGCATACCAATGATTTAGCATAACATTTTTGCCTCAACCGTCATGCTGTCAAAGCTGACGGTTGAGGCAAAAATGTTAATGTCAGGCGGATGGCTGAATTGGGTTGGAAAACCGCAAGGCAACCGCTACGATTTATGGGGATTCATGTCTTGTCATCTAATCAACCACGCTTTTAGGACAAACTGTGACAGATTTTTGGGACTTGGGGATTGCGGCCTCGTTCTTACACATAACCAATTGGGATCAGCCGTTGATTGCAGTGAGTGCGCTGGCGTGGGGATTGGTCTTGGTGCAACTGCCCGCCTTCGCGATTTTGTTGGCGCGGTTGAGTGACGGCCCCTTTCGCTCCCCTCCGTTACAACCCGCTACGACTACGCCCGAACAACTGGGAACGGTAAGCGTGATTGTGCCAACGCTGAATGAAGCGGCACGGATTCAGCCCTGTTTGGATGGTTTAAGTCGCCAAAGTTATGAAGTGCGGGAAATTCTGGTGGTGGATAGTTGTTCCCAGGATGGTACGCCGGATTTGGTCAAGGCGGCGCAGAGTCGTGATCCCCGGTTTCGGTTGCTGACGGATGATCCGTTGCCAGTGGGCTGGGTGGGTCGTCCGTGGGCGTTGCATAATGGCTTTCTCAATAGTGCGGAGCAGAGTGAATGGATTTTGGGGATCGATGCGGATACCCAACCAGCACCGGGGTTGGTGGCAGCGGTGCTGCGACGGGCAACGACGGAGGGCTATGACTTGCTGACCCTATCCCCTCGATTTATTCTCTGTGACCCAGGGGAGATTTTGCTGCAACCCGCCTTGTTGTTGACGTTGATCTATCGGTTTGGCCCTGCGGGGGTGGACACGCCACCGGAACGGCTGTTGGCGAATGGTCAGTGTTTTTTGTGTCGGCGATCGGTGTTGGCGCAGGTGGGCGGCTACAGCAGTGCCCGTGCGTCGTTTTGTGATGATGTGACGTTGGCACGGGTGATTGCCAGCCAAGGGTTTAAGGTGGGGTTTGCCGATGGTTCCTCGGTGCTGAAGGTGCGGATGTATGAGGGGGCAGCGGAAACATGGCGGGAATGGGGGCGATCGCTGGATCTGAAAGATGCCACCGATCGCGCCCAACTGTGGGGCGATTTGGGATTTTTGGTGGCGGTGCAGGCGTTACCCGTGCCAGCAGTGATCGGAGGGGCGATCGCCCTTAGCCAGGGCATCATCTCCCCAATCATTCTGCTCAGTTTGGCGGTGAATCTGCTATTGCTGGCAATGCGGATTGGCCTACTGTTTGCCGTTTTCCCGTCCTACGACTTCAGCCGCGCCCGTGCTCGGTGGTTGTTCTGGCTATCACCCCTGGCCGATATTCCCGCCGTTGTGCGAATTTTCCTGTCATCAATCCAAACCCCCACCCGTTGGCGAGGGCGGGTGTACCCTTAATCTTCCCGATAAGCATCGGGAGACGAGGCTTGCATTTTAGACTTTGCCTTGGCAGCACTCTTCTTCAGTGCATTCAGCCGTTCTTCATACTTTGCCCGTTGCCGTTTTTTCGGGGTTTGTTCAATCAACACCTTCAGCGCACTGCCCAAACTCTTGTAAGCATTGGGTAAGGTGTAGCCAAACCGAGTGGCGAGGGCGATCGCCTTCTCATCCGCCTCAATCGTTTCCTGAAACTTCTTGTCCGAATTGTTCTTTTGGTACAACCGATAGCCAGAGAAGCCACACAGCCCCAGAGCCAGCAGCAACAGCAACCCATCCTGCACCCACAATTCCCCGACCGCACCACCTAAACCGATCGCCAGAGCCGCCATTTCCCATCCGTCTCTGGGAATTGTGTCATTTTGGATGCGGGCGACCTCATGCCAAAACAGCAGATTCCGCTGGTCGATCGCCAACTGATCCCATCGGGCTAAATCAATCTGAATTTCCACCTCATCCTTACCAATTTCTTCGCAGGTAATCAGAGGC
>CAZJZR010000039.1:0-12625 GCA_964550475.1 uncultured bacterium | reverse complement strand
GCAGCCGCAGCCATTGCACCACTGGATCTCAACCCTTAAGTTTGTTAGAGGGATTGAGGCGATCGGGCGTTTTCCCTGCAATGATCAACCATCCTAGGCAGCATGATTCTGTAGGGACATTTCAGCAATGAAAAAACTAATTCGGGGTTTACGGGAATTCAAAGCCAATTACTTTTCTGCCCACCAAGACCTGTTCATTGAACTGGCACAGGGACAGAAACCGAGGGTTTTGTTCATCACCTGTTCTGACTCGCGGATTGTCCCCAACCTGCTCACCCAAGCCCAAGTCGGGGAACTGTTCATCATGCGGAATGCGGGTAACATCATTCCACCGTTTGGGGCGGCGAATGGCGGCGAAGGCGCGACCGTGGAGTACGCCATCCACTCTCTGGGAATTGAACAGGTGATTGTCTGCGGCCATTCCCACTGTGGCGCAATCAAAGCCTTACTGCGGCTGAACGAACTTCAGGACGAGATGCCGCTGATGTACAACTGGCTGAAGCATACAGAAGCCACCCGCCGCCTCGTGCGAGAAAATTATCGCGACTACACGGGGCAGGAATTGCTGGAGATGACCATTGCCGAAAATGTTCTGACCCAGATTGAAAACCTGAAGACCTATCCGGTTGTCCACTCCCGCCTTTACCAAGGTCGGCTGAAGTTGTATGCCTGGATTTATCATCTGGAAACGGGGGAAGTGTTGGTCTATGACCCCCACAGCCATGCCTATGTGCCGCCTGCCCAACCCAGCAGCGAAACCACAGGTGAACAAACTGATGCGGATGATGAAGAATTACAAGTTCATGAACCTGTGATGCTGTCGATTTCCCACGCAATTCCCCATCCCTCAGACTTGGCTCAGCAACCACTGAATGTTCGGTGAATGTTCGCTAAGTGTTTACTAAGTGTTTACTAAGTGTTTACTAAGTGTTTGCTAAGTGTTTGCTAAGTGTCAGCCGTGACCGATTGCCGAGTGGTGGACGGTTGCTCAATCAATCTTGCTCAATCAATCTTGCTCAACCAATTGATTCTAAATTCGCTATGGTGGAGACAGCGATCGCCACCGCGTGTGTCGTGCCTGCTCACAGCCTCACAGCGACTATACTTATCTGGTTTTATCAGGAGTTGAATTCACTTGATCCCTAGTCACCTATTGCCACCTCGCCAGTTGTCCAAGTGCTCTGTTCACGCTAGCCCAACCGGGTTCGCTCTGCGAGTAACCTTGCTGACCGTCATTACCAGTTTGGGCTTCCCGGCTGTGAGCTGGGCTAAATGGGGTGATGTCGCTGCTTCAACGGCGATCGCTGCCAAGTCTACCCAACCCTTGGTGCAGCCATCTGTCCGGCAAGGCGTGCAGATTGCCCAAGCGGGGGTTATGAGCCAAGTGACTGATACCCAAATGCAGAAAATCTTGCGGGGTATGGGCTTTGATGTCACGGTGATGAAGGCTAACCGCTATCGCTTCCAGTTGGATGGCTATACAGTAGTGCTGTTCAACGAAGGCGAAAACATGCAACTGTATGCTGGATTCAAGAACAAGGCATCGTTGCAACAGATCAATGAATGGAACAAGTCGAAGCGATTCAGCCGCGCCTATGTGGATGATGAGGGCGATGCGGTGATCGAGGCAGATTTGGATTTTGCCGGTGGGGTGACAAAGGACGCGATCGAGGAATTCATCAAAACCTTTCGGGGTTCGATACAATTATTCACCCAGGTATTGGATCAATAGCAAAACCGATAAGACGTAATGATTGCCAAGGACGAATTACTCAAGGGTGTTGAAAATCGGGAGACGGTGGCACGGCTGCTGGATCAGGCTGACCAAGCAATCAAGACCTGGGATGTGGTACTGACGGATTTTCTGTCGCCACCAGAATGGGCGGAGGCGCAGCAGGTGTGCCAACGGTTAACAGACGTACACCTGTTTGCCTGGGGCGGCTATCCTCAAGCGGAACGGCAACGACTGGCGATCGCCCGTCCAGAACTTCCGCTTGACTCCAGTCAAGTCAATGTCACGGTGTTGGACATTGCGGGTAATTTTTTGTTTGACCCTGCCACCCACCGCGATTTTCTGGGTGCAATTCTCGGCACAGGGATTGTCCGCGATAAGGTCGGGGACATCATTGTGCTGGGCGAACGAGGGGCACAGGCGATCGTGGTGCCAGAGTTGGCCGAGTTTCTGGAACTGCACCTGAAGCAAGTGCGATCGGTGCCTGTGAAAACCCAAGCGATTCCCGTGACGGAATTGAAGGTCAGAGAACCGAAAAAGAAAGAACTGACGACGGTGGAAGCATCGTTGCGGTTAGATGCGATCGCCTCCGCTGGTTTTGGCACCTCCCGCAGCAAAATGGTAGACATGATTAATGCTGGGGATGTGCGGGTGAATTGGAAGGAAATCACTCAAGCCAGCCACACGATCAAATCCGGTGACCTAATTGCCATTCGCAGTAAGGGACGAGTGGAAATTGGTGACATTGCCGTGACGAAAAAAGACCGTTATCGAGTGCAATTGACTCGGTTTATTTAGGCTACCGTGTATACATAAGTGATCGAATCTAGTCAGAGCCAATGGCGAGCCGCCCCCTAGCCCCCAATTCTGGGGGAACAGAAATTCAAAGTCCCCCAGAATTGGGGGATTTAGGGGGCTAAACAGCCCTCCGCGACAGCAGTTTCAACTTGTGTATACACGGTAGGTT
Organism: uncultured bacterium; assembly: GCA_964550475.1. GTDB lineage: Bacteria > Cyanobacteriota > Cyanobacteriia > CAIUCS01 > CAIUCS01 > CAIUCS01. Next base: position 9,926 of record CAZJZR010000039.1, on the reverse strand, counting down.
TATTTAGGCGATTGCGCCAATTTTATTAAGAAAAAGCTTCATTATTGAGAATGGAATGTGAACGATTGCAGCAAAATTGTTTCTACATCATATTTGGGTAATATTTTTCTTGCGCTTACCCTGTCCCTCCCCCTATGCTGGACACCCTTGATCTGAAGCTATCTCTGGACAAATCCACCTATCGATCGCGGATCGAGGTGTTGATGGAACAACTACGGTTGTTACAGGATGCCTGTTGGCAGAAAAACCTACCCTTTGTCGTAGTACTGGAAGGTTGGGCGGCTTCTGGCAAGGGCGCGATCGTCAAAAAAATGGTCAACTACATGGATCCGCGTGGCTTTGTCGTCCATCCGATTTGGCCACCCTCCGAAGAGGAGCGACGGTATCCGTTCCTGTGGCGATTCAGCAAAACCATGCCTGCCAAGGGTAACATCAGCGTTTACTACCACAGTTGGTATACCCACCTGTTGGAAGATCGGTTATTTACACGGGTTGCCGAAGCCAAAATTCCCGAAAGTATGCGCCACATCAACGCCTTTGAGCGGCAATTGGTGGATGATGGCACGGCGATCGCGAAATTTTGGATTCACATTAGCCAAAAAGAACTAAAAAAACGCCTGAAAGACTATGCCAGCGATCCCCTGCAATCTTGGCGAGTTCGGCCAGAAGACTGGCAACAGCATAAGCATTACCAACAATATTGCACCTATGCCGAAGAAATGCTCACCTTTACCAGCACTGGCTCGGCTCCGTGGATTTTGGTGGAAGGCACCTGTGAACGGTGGGCACGGGTGAAAGTGCTGCAATCCGTGGCGGCAGCTCTCACCGAAGCCCTCGATCGCCAACACCTCCGCGTGCCACCGCCGCCATTACCACCTCAGCAACAACTGGAACCCGCCGAACCCAATCTGTTGGCACAGGTGGATCTCAACCTGTGCTTGAGCGAAAAGGAATACAAACGCCAACTCACCCGCGAACAGGTAGAACTGCGCCGATTGCAGTTAGAAATTTTCAAACATCAAGTGCCGGTGCTAGTCATATTTGAAGGTTGGGATGCGGCAGGTAAAGGCGGCGCAATCAAACGCTTGACCGACATCCTTGATCCACGCAGTTACATTGTCTATCCCTTCGCTGCCCCCACCGCCGAAGAAAAAGTCCACCATTACCTATGGCGATTTTGGCAACGGTTGCCCACCGCAGGCACCATTGGCATCTTTGACCGCAGTTGGTATGGGCGGGTGTTGGTAGAACGGGTGGAGGGGTTCGCCTCGGAACCAGAATGGCGACGGGCGTACCGAGAAATCAATGAATTTGAGTCGCAAATCGTCAGCGCGGGTTATGTGTTGGTCAAGTTTTGGCTACACATTAGTGCCGAGGAGCAACTGCGGCGATTCCAAGAACGGGAAAAGGATACGTTTAAGCAACACAAGTTGACGGAGGAAGACTGGCGCAATCGCGACAAGTGGGATTTTTATCATGTGGCGGTGAATCAGATGATCCAGCGCACCAGTGCCCCCACGGCTCCCTGGAGTATTATTCCAGCCAATGATAAGTATTACGCCCGTGTGAAGGTGATTCAAACGGTGGTGCAGGCAATTCGTGCCGAGTTAAACCGTCGTGGCAAACAGGATCACGAGTGAATCGCGTTACCTGAAATAGTGTTGCTGAATAAATAGTGTTGCTGAATAGCAGGATGAATTGAAACGAAGTTCCAATTCATCCAACTTCTAAGAGGGTGTTTTAAAAGCCCTATTTGATGTAGACCTAGCGACTGTTCGCCTTGCGTTCCCGCAGGGTAGTCGCGGCTATACGGGCAATAGCCTTCGGCATGGCTGCGCTAGGGCTTCGCTAGTGTTCACCTAGTCGCGGTTTTAACCGCCAGACACTTTTCAAACACCCTCTAATTCATATCCTCTAATTCATATCCTGATTCAGCAACGCCGGAAAAAGTATCTGTCGCTAGTCTGTTTGCCGACACGTCAGGCGAGTCATTAGTCACCGTAGACGAAACTGGAGGGGGTTTCTTCCACTGGCCAGTCGTCATTTTGCCCACCGATGTATAACGTTTCGATTTGGATATAGTCCTTATCCAGTTGGCGCAGGGCATTCAGCAACATATCGAGGGCGATCGCATCACTGGTACCCAAATCAAACCAGCAGCGTCCCCACCGCCCCAAATATTCCACCTCACCCATATTGTGCATCAGAGCCATGAAACTGCGATCGGCCACATCGTCATCGTAGTCAAGGTAGCTCAGATCTAACCCCGTGTCTTGCACTTGTAAATTCTCGGCATTAAACGCGCCCAATTTGCCCAAGAAAAACCAAGAATTGAACACTTCTTCGACATATTGTTTTTCAGCGGCAGAGGGAACGGTGGGAAACTGCCACCAAATCCAAACATCAAACGGATTAAATTCGCGGAATTTGATTTTCATACAACGTTTTCACTATTTCGGCATGAAACGGTAGGTAACCGTTCACATTCCCCCGTGGGAAAAGGGTTGCGGGCTACGCCCGCTGGTTCCTCCCCCAAGGGCTACCGTGTATACAGATCTTGGGACGAGAGTTGTTATCCCCGCATTACCCCCCTTAATCCCCCCTTGGAAAGGGGGGAAATCCAGTTCTCCCCCTTTCCAAGGGGGAGTTAGAGGGGGTCAGGAATGGGACTCTATGCACAAACAGATTTGTGTATACACGGTAGCCCCCAAGGGGGAGTGAACGGTTAGGCAAGATGTGCCCTTTGCAACAAGAAATTAGCCATCTTTTTAGTGATCTTTTGTAACTACCCAGGTACCTAAGGTACCTACTTAAGCTTAAGGACGCGGGAACCGCGCCCCTACAGACCGCATATAAGATGACCCTGGAGGGGTTGGGTACCCCAACCCTGATGGATCAAACAATTCAGCGGTGATCCACCTGGGCAGTTACGATCTTTTTGGCAAAAATACACAACAAAGCGGTTGTTTGGTCTAATGTTTGGTCTAATCTGTTGTTTGGTCTAATCTGTGATGAATTACCTTGACGTAACCGTTCACATCTCCCCATGGGAAAAGGGTTGCGGGCTACGCCCGCTGGTTCCTCCCCCAAGGCGGAGTGAACGGTGACACCTTGACTAATCAATGACTAATCAATGACTAATCAATGACTAATCAATGGATCGCTGTGGCCAAATCCGGTAGGAGGTGACATGGAGCGTTGGTGGTGTGCCAAACGGAGAACGACCCGCCGGAGGATGACTGTTAACTGGATGACTGTTAACTGGATAACAATTCTCTTGGTGATTATAGCCATCTTACCCCTGACTGGGTGTAGCCTAATTTCGCCCCAACGGATGACAGGACAAGGCTCACAGTTGGTTTTGACGGCTCTGAGTGATCCAAAAACTTTCAACTATGCCCTGATTTCCGAATTTCCCAGCATTGGGTTGTTTTGCTACGAAGGCTTAACGCGGGAAAATGGCCAGACTGGCATCTTGGAACCCGCCTTGGCCGAGTCTTGGGAAATTTCTGCCGATAAGTTGCGGGTGGTGTTTAACCTGCGGCAGGGGTTGCGGTGGTCGGATGGGGAACCGTTGACGGTGGACGATGTGGTGTTCACCTACAACGATGTCTTCCTCAATCCCAAAATTCCTAGTGAACCTCAAGATCTGTTACGGATTGGCCGCGATCGCGCCTTTCCCCAAGTCAGTAAACTCAGCGATCGCCAAATTGAATTCCGTTTACCTGAACCATTTGCGCCCTTACTGCGGGCGGTGGGCAATGTGGCGATTCTGCCGCGCCATGTTTTGCAATCAACGGTAAAAACGGTGCGATCGGACGGCAATTTAGCATTTTTATCCACCTGGGGTACGGATAGCGACCCCAGTCAGGTGATTGTCAATGGCCCCTATCGGATGGCTCGATTTATCAGTGGTGAGCGGTTGATTTTTGAACGCAACCCCTACTATTGGCGCAAAGATCAGCAGGGGCGATCGCTGCCTTACATCGACCGGATCATTTGGCAGTTCATTGAAAACACCGACACCCAACTGTTGCGATTTCGCTCCGGTGACTTGGACGTAATCGGCGATGTTCGCCCCCTGCGTCCGGAATATTTTTCCTTACTGAAGCGGGAAGAACAGCGGGGCAACTTCCGCGTTTACAATGGTGGCCCTTGGTCTGGTGTGTTGTACATGACCTTTAACCTGAACCGAGGACGAAATCAAGCCAATCAACCCTTTGTCGATCCGGTCAAATCCCGTTGGTTCAACAATGTGGCCTTTCGCCAAGCCGTGGCCTACGCCATCGATCGCACCCGCATGAACAACAACATCTTCCGTGGCCTCGGCATCATCCTCAACTCTCCCGTATCCGTCCAAAGCCCCTACTTCCTCACCCCAGCCGAAGGGTTACCCGTTTACGACTACAATCCCCAACGCGCCAAAGACCTCCTGCTGGGAGCCGGATTCCGCTATAACCCCCAAGGCCAGTTACTAGACGCAGACGGTAACCTCGTCCGGTTTTCCCTAATTACCAATGCCGGGAACAAAGTGCGAGAAGCCATGGGTGCCCAGATCAAACAAGACCTTGCCCAGATTGGCATTCAAGTGGACTTTAATCCCATTAGCTTTAACAGCTTGCTGGACACGCTTGGTAATCGCCAATGGGAAGCCCACATGATTGGGTTCACTGGAGACATTGACCCCAACAGCAATGCCAACCTGTGGTCTAGCAGTGGCGGTTCCCATTACTTCAATCTGAAACAACAAGCGGGCGGTACACCCATCCAAGGCTGGGTTCAAAATGATTGGGAACGCCAAATTGACGACTTGTTGATCGCTGGAGCGCGGGAACTGGACGAGGCCAAACGCAAGGCCATCTATGCCCAGTTCCAAATTTTGGCGCAACAACAGGTACCGGTGATCATGCTGGTCAACGATCGCGCCCTGATGGCAGCACGCAACTCCGTCCAAGGCTTACGCTATTCCGGGTTGCCCAGTTGGGGGTTGTGGAACATTTACCAGTTACGTCAGGTGCAGTAACGGTTGCCTGAGGGGCACGGGTCGGGAGTCCAGCTCCCCTAATTCTGCTGATACCAGAAATAGGTCGCCATCGGGATGACGGTGGCCGCAAGCAACAGACCCACGACCCAAACGGTAGCATTGGCATCGTCGGTGTCTTCGGCTTTGGTGAAGGTGGGATCGGCGTTGACCGCCGCAATCACAGGCGGGCCGGGGTCGGGGTCGCCAGACAGGACAGCCACGAGGCGATCGCCCGCAGCCAAAACGGCTTGGTTATACTTGTCGCCCTGTTGCAAGGGAATCATCATCGTTTCCTCCACCACACTTTGGGCGATGGAGTCGGTCACTAATTTGGCCGCTTCAGTGCCGACATGAATGGCGGCATTATTGGTCAAATTGTCCAGCAGGATCAGGGTTTCGTTGGCTTGGCTTTCTGGAGTGGGGAACCATTTGGCAAATACCTTATCCGTTAGCCCTTGGATGGTTTCTTCGTAGTCCAAGCGGCGCACGGTGACAAACCGGATTTCTTGCCCTGTTTTGCTGGCCAGCGTTTTTAACGCCCCCACCAGTTGGTTCTCGGTCGCTCGACTCAGCACTTCCGCCTGGTCGATGATCCACGTGGGGTCGCCTGCGCTGACTTGGGGAATGTCATACACGCCCGTGGCATAGGCGGGGGTTGGCAGTGCCAGTTGGATTAGGAAGGCGATCGCGACCATCCCTAGGGTAAGTGGCGTGGCCATCCAGCGACGGATGGAGGTGACGATGGAGTCAAGCAGTTGTCCCATACCAAAATTATCCCAATGAATTATCAATGAAAAATAGCGGGTGGCGTAGCGTTCTTCTAAAAATAGCGGGTGGCGTAGCGTTCTTCCGCCCAAGGTTCGCCGCGATGGTGATAACCATTGCGCTCCCAAAAGCCGAGAGCCAGGCTATCAAGAAACTCTAAGCCGCGAATCCACTTGGAACTTTTCCAGGCATACAGGTGGGGCACCACAAGGCGCATCGGCCCACCATGGTCGGCTGGCAAGGGTTCGTCAAATAGGGTGTGGGCAAAGAAATTCTCGTCGCGCAGGAAATCATCCAGGGCAATGTTGGTGGTATAGCCCCCATAACAATGCTGCATCACATGGATGGCCTGGGGTTCGAGATCCACCAAGGCCATCAAATCCGTTACTTTTACGCCGCGCCACTTCACATCTAGCTTTGACCAAGTGGTGACGCAGTGAAAATCCGCCGTGAAGTCATGCTGCGGCAACGCCATGAAATCCGCCCAGGAGAAAGTTTTCTCTTTGGCTAATCCCCACACCTTAAACTCCCAAGTGCTGATGTCCACCTTGGGGGTGTCGCCGTAGGTCAAGACGGGAAATCCGTTGGTTAAGCGTTGACCGGGGGGAACTCGCTGGTTGTCACCATTGGTAAATTGGCGAAACAGATTGACCATGGCAAATGGTGGAAGCAGGGTAAACGGTGGGTGCGATCGCGGTGGGGAGGCATGGGCAGAGGGTTGCATGGCGGGAACTTTAGGGCTTGCGGGGGAAGGGAGAACTGTGTAGCGCATTCACCGCCTCTACCCATGACCGACCCATGAATTGTCCCCGTTATGCAACCATGACTGCGCCTCCATGCCTGACCAACCGACGCTAGTTATCTGGTTACTCTTCGTCCTCTTCGTCCTTGGTGGGATACACAAAATTACCCTGTTCGGTCAGGATAGACTTCGCACGGGAGATGGCTTTTTGGGCTTGGACAGCAGCCTTGCCGCGCCAGGTTGCCCGCCGTTGATCTCGCTTTGCTTTGGATGTTTTCTTCTTAGGAACCGCCATAATCGCTCAAACCCAATCACAACTAATGGATACGCATAGCCTATCTATTTTAGGGCATGGGTCAATCTCCTGTAGCAAATTGGCAGAAATATTTCTGGCAATTCATTTCTGGCAATTATTTGGATAGCGGCTTTTTGGGCAACGGTTATCTGGGCAGTGGCTCTAGCGCGATCGCGCCGCCCTAGTGGTAGGTCACAGCTAGTTGGCGTAGGGTGTGAAGAGTGTGAAGAAACTATTGCCAGAATAGTCTGTAGGACGGATATTATCGCAATTACCCACCCACTCCCCCACCCACCCACTCCCCTACCCACCCACTCCCCACTCCCCCTCCCCATGCTCCTCACCTTCACCTTCGCCTTTAGCCAGCAACGGTTTGAACTGCGCCACGGCACCGCCACTCGCGCCCTCAACCTGAGCGAATTGGAAGCGTTGATTCACCAGTGTGAGCAGCAGTATTACTCCGGGCGCAAACGGGACTTCTATGGCCGCCCCCAGGACGACGCGGCTGAATTGGCGGCATTGGGGCAAACCCTATACCGCTGGTTGGATGGGGCAGAGGGCTGGTTGCGACAGGGGTTGACTGGCGGTGGCCACAGCATCACCTTCGACCTAACCCAAACCGCAGAGGCGGTGCAACTCACCCCAGACCTCCGCCCCATTGCCCTCGGTTTCGCCCATTTACCGTGGGAACTGTTGCACGATGGCCACGGGTATCTGTTACAGAACTTGGTGTTGGCGCAGCCGCCGTTGCGGGTGGTGCAACGGGTGGGCGCAACGACAGCGGAACCCCCGCTCAACCGGCCACTGCGGCTGTTGCTGATGGCGACTGCACCGGAGGGGATTCAGCCCGTGCTGGACTACGAACGGGAAGAGGCCAACATTCTCCAGGCCACCACCGCCCAACCCTTGGCGTTGATTGTGGAAGAAAGCGGTTCTGTAGACGAACTGGGCAATTTGGTGCGGTTTTACCAAGCCGGATATTTTGACGTATTTCACCTGACGGGGCACGGGTTGATCTTCACGGAAGCGGAGTACGGCAGCTTGCGTCAATCGCTCCAACCACCGCCCCAACTGGCCGACTTCACCCCCTGCTTTTTAACCGAATCCGGGGTGGGGCAACCGCAACTCACCACCGTGCCGGATTTAGCACGGGCGTTTGGCAACCGCTTGCCGCGTTTGGTGTTTTTGTCGGGGTGCCACACGGGGGAAGTGGCCGATCGCGGCAGTGTGCCGTCGATGGCGCAGGCGTTGGTGCAGGCGGGGGTGAACCGAGTGCTGGGCTGGGCGCGTCCGGTGTATGACCGCACGGGCATTGTGGCGGCGCAGGCGTTGTACAAAGCGTTGGCGGCGGGGGACAGCCTGGAACAGGCGGTACAGGCAACGGTGGCGGCAATGGTGCAGGAAAAGTGCCCCGACTGGCACCTGTTGCGGCTGTATGGCACCAGCCAACCCGTGGCGGCACTGGTCACGCCGCTGCGACAGCCCCAACGGGAAAAACTCAAGCCGATTCAGGTGGAGGCGGATTTTCTGGATGCCAATCAAAACGTCAAGGTGGCCAATCAGTTTGAGTTTGTTGGCCGCAGGCGACCCCTACAACGGGGGCTGAACGCGCTCAAGGAAACTAGCCCCCACAGTGGCGTGTGGCTGCAAGGGATGGGGGGGCTGGGCAAAAGTACACTGGCGGCGCGGCTGTGCCAACGGTTGCAAGCCCAACGCCCCAGCCTCCAACGGGTGGTGCTGATTGGTGTGGTGGATGAACTAACGCTGTTGCAGCAGTTGTCGCGCAAGTATGAGCGGTTCCCAGAGATTCCGGCGGTGTTGAACCAACCCGGTGTGTCGCTGAAGGGGCGATTGCAGAACTTTTTTGAGGCGATCGAACAGTTGGATCTACCGTTGTTGCTGGTGTTGGATGATTTTGAACAAAACATTCCAACGGCGGCGGTGGCGGATGGCTCGTTGCGGCTGACCAGCACCGCCTATGGCATCCTGGCGGATCTGTGTGCGGCACTGGAGGAGAACCAAGCGGTGAGTCGGCTGATTGTCACCTGTCGCTATGGGTGCCCGTTGCCGCCCAACCGTCTGCACCCGGAGATCCTCAACCGGATGCCGCCTGCTGATGTGGCCAAAAAGTGCCGCCTCTGGCCAGACCATGCCCAACTGCAACGTAAACCCGCCTATGACCGGATTGTGGCCGTAGCCGATGGCAACCCCCGCTTACTGGACTGGTTGTTCAGCCTGTTGCAACAGTCCACCGTGGTGGATGAGGCATTGTTGACCCAACTGGAACAGGTGGAAGCCAACTTCCGCCAACACCTACTGGCCCAAACCCTGATCAACGCCCTCAGCCCCAGCGACCAAGCCACCTTAGCCCGTTACAGCGTCTTTCGGTTGCCTGTACCGTTAGAGGGTGAATGGTGGATGGTGGATGGTGATGGGGGGGGAGTGGGAAGTGGTGAGTGGCGAGTGGGAAGTGATGGGAACAATCAATCTTCCTCACCCTCACCTACCCCATCCTCACCCACCGACTCCCTGTACGGGCGAATGGCCATTCGCCCCTACGCCCACCTCCTCTCCCTCTCCCTGCTGGAACCCAGCAGCATTGACCAGACCCCCCACTACCGGGTGCCGCTGGTGTTGCAGCCGTTGTTGCAACCGCTGTTGACGGCGGACGAGTGGCAGCAGACCTACCGCCAAGCGGCGCGGTTGCTGTACCAACTCTGGTGGCAGCAGGCAGAGCGCAGCAGCGAAGAACAACGACTAGAGATCATCCGGTTGGCTCTGTTGGCCGGGGAGGATGAGATCGCGGTGGTGGTCGGAGATCGCGTGGCCACAGGTTGGATTAACAATTCCCGCTTTATGGAAAGCTTAGAGTTGTGCCAAGCCATTCTGGAGCGAGTGGCGGATTACCGAATTTTCGGCACAATTGCCCGCGCTGAGGCAGTGATTGGGTTGGTGGCAGAGGCCATAACCCACTACCAACAGGCGTTAGACACTTGCCCTCCAGACGATGAAATTCGCAAAGCCGCCACGCTTTCCAACATGGCCGGGGTGGTGGCGCAGCAGGGGGAGATTGAACGCGCCTTGCAACTGTGGCAGGAGTC
>CAZJZR010000038.1:0-12730 GCA_964550475.1 uncultured bacterium | reverse complement strand
TAGTGTTCACGTAGTCGCGGTTTTAACCGCCAGACACTTTTCAAACACCCTCTAACGGTGGTACCCATAAACGTTAAGAGACGCGCTATAGCGCGTCTCTTAGAGGGGTAATTGATCGATCACTAGTTGGCGTGGTGTACCCATTGCTAGAGTTGACAGTTTCTAGCTATTTGCCCAACCCATGTACTGTGCTTCGGCTTCTAACTGGCGGATCAAGGATTCATCGCCATTCGTTCTGGCCGCTTCCAAACGCCGTTCAAAGTTCTTGCGGAGGTTGTCGTTGTGAACTTGGCGGACTTCTTTCAGGGATTGCTGACGTGTTTTGTTCATGATGGACAGTAGAGGGTGATGAGTTGTGTATTTCCTATATGTTTATCATACCCAAACTGTAGCTTTAGATACGAAAAAAGTGAATGAGTTGATTAGAAAACGTAATAAATTCACCCGAATGGGTGACCGGGTAAAACTCGATTTACCGGACATCGCAAAAATCTTGGCATTCTGGGAGCGGTTGCCTGAGAAGGGCAGGCGGCCTCAACAGGAGATGGCTCCAGCTTCTTTGATGAATAATTCGGCGTGTAAAAAGTTGACTAGCCAATCTTTCACGTAGTAGGTGGCGCGGCAATCGTCCTCGTTGTAGCGCAGAATCAGGTCGAGGAAGGCGCGATCGCCCGTTGCCAACCACTGGCTATACCAATAAATCGACTGGGCACCGTTGGCATTGGCATCTCGCCAGTTGAACCCTAGCCAGCGGGCAATATGTTTGAGGGCGTAGCTTTCGACCGGAAGGGTGACGGTGCGGGTAACCCGTTCGTGCAGATCGACAAAGCGGCGGATTAACGGCTGAATGTGTTGTTTGGGGGTGCCGTAGAGATGGGCTAACCGTTCTACCGTCTGCACTTCGTAGGGACAAAAGTGGAAAATTGGGGCATCGGGGTAAGTCCACACCACATCTAAGAACTGTTCCCACACCTGGGCTTCTTGCTCCGGCGTTTCGGCAATTAGGGGACAGAAGCTTTCTTCACCTGTGACTCGATTCACCACCAGAATGCCATGCAGATAGGCTAAGTTCAGTTCCGGTTCGGCTTCGATGTCAAAATATAGTTCGACGGCGGCGGTAGGGAGGGCGGTGGCGAGGTCGTGGGGATGGTTGAAGTCTACCGGACGCAGTAGGGGGCGGTTTTGTAGGGTTGATTGGGCTTGGCGCACCAGTTTCTCGGCTACGTCGGGGCCAAATCCGGGCAGATTTTCCAGCTTTTCGGGGCGCGATCGCGCCAAGGCTTCCAGGCTAGTCAGTTGGAGGGCTTGCAGGTGGGTGTAGCGGCTGTGGGTCACTCCAGGGACAAGGGAAAGGTGATTGTCGGTTTGGGCGATGCTGTAACAGTGGGTGTACCAGTGGCAGAGGCTACATCGACTGCGGGAAATGAAGACTTCCGGTTCTTGGCGTGACTGAAGCATTTGGATGCAGTCGGCGAGGCTTTCCTGCATTTCGGGCAGCACCCGCTCCAAATTGACGCTGTAATACCCTTTGCCCCGCAAAATCAAGCCCGACGAGTCTGGCCATGTGGCTTGGATCGCGGCTAGGACATAGGCTTGGAAGGCGGCAATGATTTGATATTCCAGTTTGGGACGCTTGCCCAATTTAATCCCGACTGGGATGTAGTGCCAGTCGCCCAAGTTGGACGCGCCCGGTTGGCGTACTAGCAGGCTGGGCAGACTCACCAGTGTGATGCCGTCTGGATGTTGGTGCAGTAATACGGGCTGATGGATTTGTTCTACACCCTGCCGCATCAGATCCAGTGTGGCTTCTGCACCCCGTTGCCAGTCGTGGGAGGGGTAGTTTGGACGGTGGTAAACCTGACCCGCCAGCAGCGATCGCTGGTGCGCCACACTATCTTGGATCAGCTTGAGGACGTAATCATTGGTCGGATCCCGTTGGGTCAAATCCCCATAGGTATCTAAAAACGATCGTCGCCGACAACGCTGATGATTCAGCAGAAGGTCATCCGTAAGCAGCACGCTATTTCAGGAAGTCCATCAGGTAAGGGTGACTAAATGATCAACGTACCATTCACTCTCCATTAGGCGAGGCATCAGCGGGGGCAACCCACAACACTTCTGCCCTGGGGAATGTGAACAGGTACTAATCAACAATCAATACTTGAGAATTCAAACTCACCACAATCGAACACTGAAAACCGATTCGTTGAACTGGCAGTTGCCTTGAACTGAGCCTTGAACTGGTAGTTGCATATCCTGCTCCTTCCCACAAGTCTATAGCACATTTCCGTTCTATTGCTATGGCGAATCAGATTTGATGAGATTTCCTGAGCAACTTCCACCCCAACCGTTGGGCGTTGCTGAATCAGGATATGAATTAGAAGTTGGATGAATTGGAACTTCGTTCCAATTCATCCTGCTATTCAGCAACACCACCGCTGCTCTATCTCGCAGTGCTAGACTCAGAGGATAGTCGCCGATGCAGGAACTCACTTGGCCATGACTACGCTACTCAACCTTGAGGATGCCCTGCTGTACCCAGAGAGTGATGGCAAACCGATGGGGGAGAATACCAGACAATACCGTTGGATTGTCATCATCAAGGAAAATCTGGAAATTCTGTTTGCCCATGTAGCGGATGTGTTTATCGCCGCTGATTTGTTTTGGTATCCAGTACAGGTCAACGCACCCCCTGTCCCCAATCAGGCTCCCGATGTGATGGTGGTGTTTGGTAGACCCAAGGGCGACCGCCGCTCCTACAAACAATGGCAAGAGAACAACATCCCACCGCAAGTGGTATTTGAAATTCTTTCCCCCAGCAACAAAACCCCAGAGGGCGAAGCCGGGATGATTACCAAATGGGGCTTTTATCAACAGTACGGAGTCGAGGAATACTACACCTACGACCCAGATGAACACCTGCTGCACGGTTGGCAGCGACAGGATGCCCGGTTAACCGCGATCGCCGCTATGGACGGGTGGGTCAGTCCCCGCTTAGGCATTCGGTTTGAGTGGCAAATGGGCGAGGAATTGGCACTCTACTACCCCAATGGTCAGAGGTTTCTGACTTCAGTGCAATTGGCCGAATTGACCCAACAGGAGCGGGAACGCGCAGAATTAGAACGTCAGCAAAAGGAAGTAGAACGGCAAGAAAAAGAGGTGGCGCAGCAACAAGCCGAATTGGAACGGCAGCGGACAGAACAAGAACGCCAACAGAAACAGTTGGCGCAACAACAGGCAGATCGAGAACGGCAAGAAAAAGAATTGGCGCAGCAACAGGTTGAGCAGATCCAAACTCAACTACAGCAAACAGTTGTGCGATTGGTGGCTACCGGACTCCCGATCGCACAAGTCGCCACCATCACTGGCTTCACCGAACCACAAATCCATGAATTGCTGGATGCATCACAGTAACTACCAAATAACCATCCAACCATCCAGGAATTTGCGTAACCGTCAATCACCCATTACCCACTACCCATTACCCATTCCCCCCTTAAACCAATAACTCTCCCGTTTCTTGCAGCAGATGCAACCGATGGTAGATGCCTTCCTGGTGTAATAACTGGCTGTGACTCCCCACCTCGGCAATGTGGCCGCGATCGAGGACGACAATTTGGTCGGCTTCTCGGACGGTGCTGAGGCGGTGGGCAATGATGATGGTGGTGCGGGTGCCCAAAATCGATCGCATCGCCAATTGGATCGCCCGTTCCGACTCGTAATCCAGGCTGGAGGTGGCCTCGTCAAACACCAGCACATCCGGGTTGACCAACAGGGCGCGGGCAATGCCCAACCGCTGCCGTTGCCCACCGGACAGCCGCAACCCCCGCTCCCCGACAATCGTGTAATAGCCGTTGGGTAACTGGGGCAGAAACTCATCCACACGGGCAATCTGGCAGGCGGCCTCCACCTCGGCAAAACTAGCGTCCGGATTGCCATACAGTAGGTTATCCAGCAGCGTACCGTTAAACACATCCACCTCTTGATGGACGATCGCCAACCGTTTGCGGTAGCGCGTGATGTCCAAGTGGCGAATATCCTTCCCGTCGATCAGAATTTGCCCCTGATCTGGCTCAAAGTAGCGGAACAGCAATTTCACTAATGTGGATTTGCCCGACCCCGATCGCCCCACCAAGGCCACCGTTTGCCGGGGTTCGATTCGCAGGTGAATGTCTTGCAGTACGGGGCGATCGGCATTGTAGCCAAACATCACATGGTTGAAGTCAATCTGCCCAGAAAAGCGGTAGGCATTGCGGCTCTGGTCTACCGGACTGAGGCTAGTGACTTCGCTGCCGTGGGGTTCCTGCATGAATTCGTGGAAGCGAATCATGGAGGCATAGCGACGGGCAAACACCTCCGAGACTTGGCTAATTGGATCGAGTTCGGCATAGGCCATGTTGCCAATGGTGAGGATGGTGATGAAATGGCCGAGGGACATCTGCCCCTGCACGGTAGCCAGCACAATCACCACCAGTAAGGTAAATTGGCACACTTGCACCATGGTGCGTTGCCCAGTAAACAGCACCATGTAACCTTTGTGGATCCGGTAGTCCACCACCTTAAATTCCCGTTCCACCCGCTGCCGTTGCCGTTCCAGTTCTCTGGCTTCGTTGGCAAAGGCTTTGACCGTTTTGATGTTGGTGATGATTTCGGAGGTGCGGCTTTCGGTGTCCTCCATGTAGCGATCGATGATTTCCTCCCGTTGGATTAGCCGTCCCAGTTTCCGTAGGGTGAAGTAGAGGATGCCGATGAAGGAAAGCAGGAAGGCGATCGCCAACCGCCATTCGATCAGCGCGATCACAATGCTGATCCCCACCACCCGTAGCAACTTCGGCACCAATTGTCCGGCAATTTCTGGATAGCCCCACGTGTGGTTCGCAATCCCCCGCGCCACCCGTCCGGCAATCCGTCCAGGGTTATTGTCGTCATAAAATCCCAGCGGCAAACTGAGGATTTTGGCTAACACACTGCGGTTATGGTCGCGCCGACTGCGGAGGGCGATGTCCCAATGAAACCACCCACTCAGCCACGGTTGGATGGGTGCTCGCAACACCGCCACCACAAACACTAGCGTTAACAAAACGCCAAGATTCAAGTCCCGGCTGGGAGCCACGTTCAACCCGCGCCCAATCTGCTCAATCATCCCTTGCAGCCAGCGATCCAACGGTTGCCCCGACAACACATTCAACAGTTGTCCGGTGGCATAGGGCACAAACAGGTCAATGATTTCGCAACAACCACTGGTGGCCATGGAAAGGGTTGCGATCGGCCAATAACGGCGGTAATACAGCAGAATATTGCGAAAAGAGACCATGGTGGGATGCAGCGGAGAGTAAGGCGAGGCTTAAATGTTAGGTGAGGCTAGGAATGATGATCCCCATTTCATTATGAAAGCTGATTGGTGAATCATGGTGAGTGGGGAGTGGGGAGTGGGGAGTGATGAGTGGGGAGTGGGTGGAGCAATTGATTTCCTGGTATAGGGAAGCACGTTTCTCTAGGGAGAGCATTGAGCGAGGGAGGCAAGGCTAAACTTTGCAGCAATCACCCACCCATCCCCCGTCCCCTTATGACATCAGTTGAATTTCCCTAGACTGGGCGGTACAGATGGCGAGGAGTGCGGTGACGATCATGGGCAGTAAAATTGACCACAAGCCCACTTGGCGGGTGAGTAATGCGCCGAGGGTGGCACCGACCATGAAACCAATCAGAGCATCGCCAAATTTAGCTATCCGTTGCTTGATTTCTTGGCGGTGATGGTGGGGGTTGGCGGTGTGCTGGTAGTCGTGGATGACGATCAGCCGCGCTAGATCAATGGTGAATTGAGTTAGGTTTCCGGTCATGACCGTGGTGGGAGCTAAGTTGCCAAATACTTCCCGCATTAAGGTGTTCTGAATTCCCATGGCAAATACCCCAATCGCCGCAACCAAAAACAGGCTGAGGGCGTTGGTAGATGCACTTGCCAAGTGTTGGCTATCTGGGACGAGCAGGACTCCCGCGATCGCAAACCCCAACAAGGTTAACGCTTCTAACCAAAGAAACACAGGCAAGCGAAATGGTCGAGTCCGGGCGATCACGGTGGTAAGAATCACCGCACTGATAAACACCGGAATCACCGCCAACCGCACCCATACGGAACCACCACTCGCGCCGCCCAACTCCACCCCCGCCACCACCAAGTTGCCCGTCACATGGGCGGTAAATAAACCGTTTAAGCTAACAAAGCCAGCGGTATCGACATATCCGGCAATCCAACTTAACGCTGTAGTGATGCGGCGATCGCGATCCAAGGATATTGTCATAACAGGTAGTTGTCATAACAGTTAGTAGTTGTCATAACAGTTATAAGTGGGTACCAACCAAGCAGAGGGAACCAACGAATGGTAAAAACTGGATTTTTCATTCAAATCCCAGTTTCCCAATCGCTGTTGCTCATGGTGCACGTTCCAAGCTCTCCACCCCTGATGAGATGGTTCAAGTCAGATCGGATAACACTTGCAAGATCTGAGCTATAATGGATAAGCTTTATTAGGCTTAACTGTATAGTATCCACCTTGATTAAGTGGCTGCATAAAACAGGTGAGTTGAAGCAATGGTTACGCCGGGATGTGGCGCAGCTTGGTAGCGCACTTCGTTCGGGACGAAGGGGCCGCAGGTTCGAATCCTGTCATCCCGATTTATGCTGGTTTTCAGTCATTTTGTCGGTTAACACGCTTTTTGTCGTTGTTAACAAATTCATGTCACGCTTAACAAATTAATGTCGGCGTTAACAGATTCTTGTCATTTAACACGTCCAGGAGATCGTTAACAAATTCTTGTCGTTATTTCGGCACAGAAGCTTTTAACCTCGGTTTTCAGAAATAGACCCCTTCAAAAATAAGAAAAATTGGCAGATGCATCCGTCTCCGGCCTTTCGAGACCGGAATTTAGACACACTGAACCCGTAATCGTACTAGTCCGCACACACACCCAATCACCATCTCATACATCCCCTCTCGCATCCGAAACAGTTCCTTCGCAGCCCGAAAGATCTTAATCACTCGGATTAAGTACATCGACAATATCAGTGCCTTTAGGCAGGCTGATCAGTTGTGTGATTTGTCAGGATGTTGGGGTTGAGGTGATCATCTTTCGAGGGAACGATCGCAACCGCAGACGGGGATTTCACAATACCTACACGTTTTATCAACGGTTTCAGAAGTTGCTGACGAAGTTGTCCTCGGGGGAAAGCGTTCTATAGAAGTTGTTCGATATTTTCGTAAAGGACTGCTATCGGGCAAGTAAAGTCAATACTGGTAAACTCGATTGTGTCTCCAGTTTGGTAGATTTGGGGTAACCACAAGTTGTCAGACTTTCGCTGGAACCGTTCGACGAGAACCTGATTTTGGTGGATCAGAACGTATTCTTGAAGTTCTGAGATCGCTTTGTAATCATTAAATTTGTCTCCCCGGTCAAAGGCTTCGGTGGAGTCAGATAGAACTTCGATGATCAGTTTGGGATGTAGAATGAAGTCTTCAGTAGAGGTACGATCTCGATCGTCGCAAGTGACGGCTAAATCCGGGTAATAGAAGATTTTGAGGTCGGGTAAGCGGACTTTCATGTCCATGCCGTAGGGGATGCACCCTTTTCCCCGCAGGTGGTTGACCAACAGGGCAGAGAGGTTGCCTGTAATGATGACGTGGGCTTTGCTTGCCCCTGCCATGGCAATTAGTTGCCCTTGCAGATATTCATGTTTAATTGGGCTAATACGCTCGATCTCTAGATAGTCTTCAGGAGTGAAGTACGTATGGCTTTTGCTAATGATCATAGACATTAGAGTTGTTTGGCACTAAGCTCAAAGTAACGATTCAGGTTGATCAACGCTTGATTGCTCGATCTAAAAGGGTTGGGGAACCCAACCCCTACAATTCCATCTGTTGTTCGGTGTGTAGGGGCGCGGTTTCCGCGCCCTAGATTCGGCTACCTGAATACTTACAGCTCAAATATCCTTAAATTTCTATAATATCCTTAAAATCTATTCTATGTAAGGGCTTCGGCGATTTTTATCGGCATTTCCCAACAAGTCTATTTCCTCGGATTGCGAAGAACAAAATGTTCATTGAACTGGTGTCTAATCATTTTTTTTAAGTGTTTTGTAGAGCGACAAATTAGAGGGTGTTTGAAAAGTGTCTGGCGGTTAAAACCGCGACTAGGTGACCAAAGTCCGCCTACGCGGACTGAAGAAAATCAAGGGTTTCCATAACCTGCGTAGGCAGGTTATAGCCCTACGGGCAATAGCCTTCGGCATGGCTGCGCTAGGGCTACGCTAGTGTCCGTATAGCCGCGCCTACCCTACGGGAACGCAATGCGAACAGTCGCCAGGGATACATCCAATAGGACTTTTCAAACACCCTCTAACGTTACCTGAAAAAGTATATTTGCAAAATTGGGATGCTCCCAAGCGTGTTAACCGACATTTGACGACTCAAGTCGCTCCTACAAGCCCAGAAATACTGACAAATGCGGTTAATTGCTAGGGTTCGTAGAGATGGTTTTAACCATCCTCCCCTTTTGCCTGCCCCTCTTAAAACCATGACTAATGCGTCATCCCCATGAAACTTTTTCAGCCCTAAAGCAGTCGATTCTTCAAACCGTCATAAACGATGCGCTTGGAGATTTTCCAGTATGGCTAGGTGGAATCAGAAATCGTTGGCTGTGATTGGCTTGGTTGGTTTAATCAGTTTGTCGAGTACCGCCGCGATCGCCAAAGATAAGAAAGACAAAAACCGCGAAAAGGATCGCCGTCCGGTGCCCGTGCAAGTAGTTCCCACCACTGGCGCACCCACAGTGATCCAAACTGTTACCTTGACAGATGCCCAACGCCTATTGTTGGTTAACGTTATCCGGGGTACGGGCGATCGCGCCGACCTGTTGACACCCGTAATGCGAACCCAGATCCTCAGTCAAGTCAATTCCTTGCCTCCTGGTATTCGCAAACAACTGCTGCGCGGCAAAGGTCTACCCCCCGGCATTGCCAAAAAGTTAATTCCTATCCCCGTTGCCGTCAATTCCTATTTGGGGATTCCAGCTAACTCGATTCAACTCTATGCGATCGGTTCGGATGTGCTGGTGATGAATTCGCTGAACAAGCTGATTTTGGACATTATTCCACTGTAACCATCTTGCTAGAACGCCCGCCTATAGCCGCTTGCGGTGGAACGAGCTATGCCCACTCCACTGCAAGCGGCTATAAGATTGAGAGGAACATTGCTGAAGGGAAGGCGATCGCCCCATGTTAGCAGCCACTCTCCTCGTGTTTGCTGGTTGGATAGTGTCCTTGTGTCTGCATGAATTTGGTCATGCGATCGCGGCCTACTGGGGCGGCGACACCTCAGTGAAAGACAAAGGCTACCTCACCCTCAACCCGCTGAAATATACCGACGTATCCTACAGCCTCCTCTTACCCTTAGTCTTCTTGCTCATGGGCGGTGTGGCACTCCCCGGTGGTGCCGTCTACATCGACTACAGCCGCATTCCCAGTCGGGCATGGCAAACCGTCGTATCTGCCGCAGGCCCCTTCATGTCCGCCATGGTGGCCGTGATATTGTCCCTGCCGTTTCAGTGGGGGTGGGCGGTGGACGACCATTGGTTGTGGCCAGCCCTCGCCTTTTTAGTCAGCTTGGAAGTTGCCGCCGTTTTCCTCAACTTGTTACCGATTCCGCCATTGGATGGCTATGGCATCATTGAGCCGTGGTTGCCGACACAGTGGAAAACGGGCTTGCAGCAGTTCAGCACCTACGGACTGCTGATTGTGTTTGGGGCGTTTTGGATATTACCGGGTTGGACTCAGCAATTTTGGAATGCGGTACATACCACCAGTCAGTGGCTAGGGGTGCAAGAGGAGATGGCCGATGATGGTTACTGGATGTTCCGGCAATGGTCAGTGCCGCTCTTGGTGGTGGCGGCGGTGATCTATGCGATTGTCCGGGGCACGTCCGGCAATACCACCCAATGGACACAGGCTGATGGGTTGATGCAACAGCAGCAGTATGAACAGGCGGTGGTGGCCTATGAACGGCAGATTCAAGCCCATCCTAATCAGGTACAGAATTGGTACGGCAAGGCCAATGCTCTGCGCCAGTTAGGTCGCCTAGAGGAAGCTTTGGCTGTTTATGAACACATCAATGCTACCGCGCCTGATTTTATTGCGGCGTGGCAGATGCGGGCACTGGTCTTAAGCCAGCTCAATCGGCCAGCGGAGGCGGTGCCAATCTATGATCACTTAATTGCCCAACAGCCAGAGCGTGTCGGTTGGTACTATTTGCGCGGTAGCACACTCGGCAGGCTAGAACGCTGGAGTGAGATGTTGGAGAGCTGCGATCGCCTGCTACACCTCAAGCCCGACTACCGCGATGCTTGGGAACAACGCGGGTTAGCCCTCAGCCATCTGGAACGTTGGTCAGAGGCTCTGGCCGCCTATGAACACGTTACCCAGTTAGAACCTGACTACGCCCCCGCCTGGTTGCATCGGGGCTGGATCTTATTCCGTCTGGGTGACTATGCCGCCGCCATTGCTGCTTACGATCAGGCCATCCAACACCATCCTCCCGATGCGGCAATTTATTATCAGCGTGGATTGGCTCAGGCTCAGTTACGGGATTATCCAGCCGCGATCGCTGACTATGACCAAGCCATTTACCTACAACCCGATCTAGATGCCGCCTGGTTACAACGGGGAATCATCTTTTGGCGACAGGGGGACTATGGCCGCGCCCATGCCACCTTCAGCCACGGCTTACAACTTAATCCTCACCAGGCAGGATTGTGGGGTGCCCAAGGACTGGCGTTAATGGATTTGGGTCGCTACGAGGAAGCTTTGCACGCCTACGACCGAGCGTTAGAGTTGGACGACACTCTGGCAGAGGTATGGTACAACCGCGCCTGTTGCTTGGCTCGTCAGGGCGATCGCGTCGCCGCCGCCACCAATTTGCATCGTGCCCTAGAACTAGGAGACGACGAATTGCGCCACCATGCCAGCACCGACCCCGACTTGGCGGAGATTAGTAGCTAAACCTGGGTAGCTTCACCAGTGCTCTCACCACTCCAATCTCAGCGAGAAATCAAATGCGCGAAAATATTTCCGGCTCCCGGTTCGGGGCTGCACATCTTCTCCATGTAGTCGTAAGGATAGACCAACCGCCGCCCATTGGAATCCCGGTACCCGGTCAGGGCATTACCAAACGGGTCATTGACAATGTAACCCTGCGGCGTGTAGCCAATAATCACCACAATATGTCCCGAATGGGTAAACAAACCGCCCACAATCACAGGTCGGCGATTATTTAACTCATTGCGGATCGCCGTCCAATTGTGGTTGGTGCTGAAATTATCCTTAAACCCGTAGGCATTGGCCAACTTCACCAACACGTTATTATCCGTCTGCGACCCTTGGCCATAGCGAGCAATACACCATTGGTAAAACTCATCCTCCAACTGCTGCCGGGGATTCTTCGCCCGAATCCCATGGTAGGCCAGCACCATCGCCATCGACGTAACATTACAGGTCGCCATCGGTCGAAAGGCATTATCCCGCTGGCACAGGTAGGGCACATTCAACTCCAGCTTGGCCGGATTCACATCCACCAGCTTTCCACCTGACCGCAACTGCACAAACTTGGGGAAGAAACAGCCTGTATTGCCAAAATTCGGCAAATTTTCTGTCAACGCCACCCGCACATGCCCATCGGCCATGGCATAACTGGCTACACCAAAGGTTTGCCCCTTTTGCACCGCCAACCGTTCCTCTGGACGCAAATTCGTCGAATCCACCGGACGTTTCTTAAACACCGTATTTTCCAACACGGTCAGCGTTAGCGCGTCCGGGTCAAAAATAATGGGTTGGCCATTTTTCTGGATTTGGATGTGTTGCCAGTAGATAAACCCCGTGGTGCCGCCCGTGGAACCAAAGTTGGGGATCGGTTTGGTCAGCGTCACTCGGAAATGTCCCTGGATACAGGCATAGCCCGTAATCTCAAAATTATGTCCCGCGAGTAATTCCAGCTTTTGGTTGGCGGGCAGGGTGGACGAGTCGTGGGGAGAAGCCTTCAGTAGCGTGTCTTGCAACACCAACACCTGCGCTGTCCCCGGAATGGTCACGGGGACATCATCAATATCAAACCGGAGGATCTGGTCTCCTTTTTTCAGTTCCACATGGGGTTCAAAAAAGCAGCCATTACTACCCACCGGAGCGAGGGGCGGTTGCAAGTCTACCTGCAAGTGGCCATCGCCAAAGCTGTACCGCTTGACTAGGAACGATTGGCCTGCCCGGATTGGTACTTTTTGGGCATTGGTCAGTTTGGCGGAATCCGTCGCCGATTGCTTAAACCAAGTATCCTGCAACACCCGCAGCACCAACGGTTGTCCCACGGTTTTGGCATCATCCGTCACCGTGAGGTTAATAATCTGTTCCGCCACCACCTTGCCTGCGGTATCCAGTCCCCGCAACCGCAACCATCGCACCCCAACGTTATAAAACCCCTCCTGTAACTGGACGCGCCACAGTCCTTGCAGGGGCGATAACTGCACCGTCAACGGAAATTTGTCTTCGGCAATCAGGGTGACCGTCGCCACCTGCGCCGGACGATAGTCACCAATTAGATCTACAGGGGTTTGCACCAAAATCTCCCTGGGGCCACGGTAGGTGAGTACGGGAGTGGGTGGGGTAGATGGGGTGGATGTCATGGGAGCGGAGGGG
>CAZJZR010000037.1:8865-12818 GCA_964550475.1 uncultured bacterium | reverse complement strand
CTGCGAGAAGTTCCCGATCCCTACTATGGCGGTGCGGATGGGTTTAACCAGGTGTTGGACTTGTTACAGGATGCCTGCGAAGGATTACTCGACCATATCCAAACTACCAAGGGGATTGGCTAGGCTCCACAGTCCACGCAGCGATCGCATCCATTCCCTACCTAGGCGGGACGATCTCAGCTAGCGTCATGCTGAGATCAGGAAACGCTAAGGCAGACGCTTGGTTGGGTTCCGTCAGGATCAGGTGATGGGTGTAGCCCGTGGGTGTGGGTTGGCGGAAGATGTGCAGTTGGCGATGCTGGACATCCAGCACCCAATATTCAACAATTCCGGCTTGGGCGTAGCTGGCTGCCCTTAAAATTGCTTTTTATGACGGCTTACCCAGATGAGAGTTTTTCTGTATTTATGCGATGCTGATTTTGGAATAGAACCAGAGCATTGCAGTAGGCTATAGGTAAGTCAGTCAACGACTTAATATTAATTCAGACTCAGTAGATCGAAAAGGTTGTTGTGGGGTCAGCAAAGCCGACCCCACAACAACCCTCAAACTAAACCCTCAAACTAAGTAGAGATGTCTATGTTTTCGATCTACCGAGGCTATTTGATTCAGACTATTTGATTCCGGCTATTCTGATTAACCGAACGCATCCGGTTCGCAAGCTCCCTGTCATTCATCCAACGGGCTAATTATGACCAACATGGCTGCAATCCAAAACTCCACTGTAGAGCAATTGGTGGCAACCTATGGCAAATTGCCGCCGATGGAACGGACGATTTTGCAATTGGCTTCAATTATTTACGAACCGGTGAACCGAACGACGCTGCTGAAGTTTTTGAATGAGTTCAACAAGGCAGCGGGCAACAAGACGGACATGGCTCCCCATCATTTAAAGACCTATGTCGATAAACTGTTGGGGCACAAATTATTAGTGCAACACGTTACCCAATCGTTTAAGTGTAACCCGTTGGTTCTGGAGGTGTTCACCCGTGATGCGGTGAAAGAAAACCAGTTCAACTCCATGGTTAGGGCTGTTGATACCATTGCCCCAGTGGTGGCTCGGTGGAAAGGGGGACCCCTGAATTATCAGACCCATCAAATGTTTATCCGGGAACTGCGGATCAGCTTCTACAAACATGATCTGGCTGGCATCGAAAAACACCTAGAAGATTATTACCAATACAGCTACGGCAAGCCAATCTATTCCCCCAGTGACTTGTTTGCAGAGGTGTGCACGCCGTTTGATGCCGAGTGGTTCCGTAGCTTACCCCCGGAGATTTACAACCCAGCGGCATCCGACATCCTTCAGAACTCTGCCTACAGTCTAACGCCAGTGCAAGGCATATTTGAGGCGGTGTTGGCCGACAGCCTTGCGGAAACGACCGTTGTCAGTGATTTAACGCGGGTCGCTCTGGTGGAACAATTGATTTTCCGGGGCAGACTGGCGGAGGCAGAAGCCCAGTTTGAACGGATGTCTGAGCACTACTCTCTCACCTCTGACCATCTGCGGGGCTGGATTGCCTTTTTGCGTGGCGAGGATGCGGCAGCGATCGCCTACTTTACCCAATCCTTGCAACTGCTAAAGAAAAACCATGGCAAACGCAAGATCTTTTTCCAATCCGCTGCGGGGCTGTTTTTTGTTCTCGCGTTGATCAAAGAAGGGTCGGCCAAATCCTTAAAAGATGCCGAAGATTATGCCAGCATTGGCAAACAACCCAACCATTGGTTGCATGGCATCTATACCATCTTAGAAAACTTCATTAAAGTCAAACGGGGGGAAATTACCCGTAAGCAACAGGTTTTAGGGACTGTGGCGACGGTCGGAGACTACAGTTTAACGGTACTGTTGAATGCGCTGTGCATCTACTGGCTGGATGCGGATGCAGCCAAACGCGCCTTACCCCAAGCCCTCAACCTGTTTTACGAGCAAGCAACTACGGCTGGCTATACCTGGTTAGCCATGGAAGCGTTGGATTTGTTAGTTCAGATTGATGGCAAAAAATACAAGACTGAGGCGAATCGCTTGCGGGAGGGGACGGGCATCCGGTCTCTGGTGCGACTGCTAAAACCCCAGGAAGCTTGGGAGTTGTGCCTGGATGCACTCACCAATCTGACGGCTCCCAAAACCAAATCAACGGAAGTTGCCACTGGAGCCACGCAACGGCTGGCCTGGTTCCTGACCTTCTATAGCAACAACAACTACCAGATTGAACCGCGTGAGCAAAAACTTACCGCCAAAGGCGACTGGAGCAAGGGGCGGGTCGTTGCCCTCAAACGGTTGGCTTCTCCCCAAGAATTTAGCTACTTGACCCCGCAAGATTTGCAGGTGTGTGCTCAGTTGGAGGTGTCCTACGAGTATGGCTATGGCTACTACGGTCAGCCGCAATACACCTTTGGAGAAAAGGCCATGCTGGCTCTGGCGGGTCATCCCCATGTGTTTTGGAACGATGGTACGGGGGCGCGGGTCGAGATTGTCAAAGGTGAACCAGAGTTGTTGGTGAAAAAGGGCAAGGGGGATCAGGTGATCCTGCAATTTTCACCCTCTCTCAGCAACCAAGAGGGGGCATTGGTAATTAAAGAAACCCCGACACGGCTGAAGGTGATTGAGATTAAGCCGGAACATCAGCGGATTGCCGAAATTTTGGGTAACAAAAATCGTCTGGAGGTGCCTGCGATCGCCAAAGACCGGGTGATCAACGCCATCAGTGCCGTCTCCAACATCGTCACCGTCCATTCGGACATTGGCGGTGGTGTGGCTAGTGCGGAGGAAGTTCCCGCTGACTCCACCCCCCACATTCACCTGCTTCCAGCGGGCGATGGCCTCAAGGTGGCGGTGTTAACCCGTCCCTTTGCCCAAGGTGGCCCCTACTACCGCCCCGGCAGTGGCGGCGAAACGGTGATTGCCGAAATTGACGGCAAGCGGTTGCAAACCAATCGGGATCTGGCGGAGGAACGCAAACGGGCACGGGCGGCGATCGCCGATTGCCCCACGTTGTTGCTGTACGAGTCTGAAGAAGGCGAATGGCTAATCCCCGACCCAGAAGCCTGTCTGGAACTGTTGTTGGAACTGCAAGACCTAGGGGATCAGGTCACGATTGAATGGCCGGAAGGCGAAAAAATGCGAGTCAGCCACCGCGCCGACTTCCAAAACTTTAAGCTCAACATCAAACGGGACACCGACTGGTTCGCCACCGAGGGTGAACTGCGCCTGGATGACGAGTTGGTGCTGGATATGCAGCAGTTGATGGAGCTGTTGTCCAAAACCTCCAGTCGGTTTGTCCCCTTGGCCAATGGGCAATTCGTGGCCTTGACAGAAGAATTCCGCAAGCGGCTGGATGACTTGCGAGCCTATGCAGACAAGGCCGGAAAGCGGATGCGGCTGCATCCCCTGGCGGCGTTGGCGATGGAAGACTGGATCGACGATGTGGGGCAACTGAAGGTCGATAAGTATTGGAAAGAGCATGTTGGTCGCCTGAAGGAAGCCCAAGCGATTGAACCAGTCGTGCCCTCGACGTTGCAAGCGGAACTGCGGGATTATCAGGTGGACGGGTTCCAGTGGTTGGCGCGGTTGGCGCACTGGGGCGTGGGGGCGTGCCTTGCCGATGACATGGGCTTGGGCAAAACCCTGCAATCCCTAGCTCTGATCCTTACCCGCGCCCCCAATGGCCCCACCCTGATCATCGCGCCTACGTCAGTAGGGATGAACTGGATCAGCGAAAGCCAGCGGTTTGCGCCCACCCTCAACCCGATTCAGTTTGGTAGCAGCAGCAGCGATCGCCAAAAACTGTTGGACGAGTTGCAACCGTTTGACCTGCTGGTGTGCAGCTATGGCCTGTTGCAGCAGGAGGACGTGGCGGAAATGCTCTCCAAGGTAGAGTGGCAAACGATTGTGCTGGATGAGGCGCAGTCGATTAAGAACTTTGCCACCAAGCGATCGCAGGCGGCGATGAACCTG
>CAZJZR010000037.1:0-8765 GCA_964550475.1 uncultured bacterium | reverse complement strand
GCCAAACACCTGCAAGTGTTGGCAGAAATCATGAAACTGCGCCGCGCCTGCTGCAATACTAAGTTGGTGCGCTCAGAGATCAGCTTGGGTAGTGCCAAACTGCAACTGTTTGGCGAAGTGCTAACGGAATTACTGGACAACAAACACAAAGCCTTGGTGTTCAGTCAGTTTGTCGATCACTTGCAACTGATCCGCGAATATCTGGACGAACAGAAGATCAATTACCAATACCTGGATGGCAGCACCCCGGCCAATGAACGCAAAAAACGGGTCGATGCCTTCCAATCGGGCACCGGGGATGTGTTCCTGATCAGCCTGAAGGCGGGCGGTACCGGACTCAACCTCACCGCTGCCGATTACGTCATCCACATGGATCCATGGTGGAATCCGGCGGTGGAAGATCAGGCCAGCGATCGCGCCCACCGCATCGGCCAACAACGCCCGGTCACCATCTACCGCCTGGTGGCCAAGGACACGATTGAGGAAAAAATTGTCAACCTGCACCAACACAAGCGCGACTTAGCCGATAGTCTACTGGAAGGAGCCGATGTCAGCGGCAAGATTTCCACCGATGAGTTGTTGAAGTTGATCAGTGAAGGGTAGGTAATGGTTGATCGATGATTCGTGAAGTTATGCAACTCTAGCGAAAATTATTCAAGCAAGAACACAGCCTAACGAACTGCAATCTACATTAGGTTACAGGGATGATGAGAACTTTTTTAATCTCTTGACAAACTTCATCCAAACTCAAAGTGGTTTTTTGAGCTAATTTCTTGTAAATTTCAGTAATGTCATTGGAAAAACAATAAACCAATTTGTTTTCCATATACAAAGGATGACCAATGTAGTGTGAATCCTTGAGAATTTTATTGACTTTATTCAGTCTTTTCGGCGGAATAATAATCACCGTGTTTTTAGCAAGATTTGGGAAGATCTCCAGTAATTCCATGAAACGATCAATACCTGTAGTTATAGGAGTACTAGTTTCAACTTCAAAAGCAAATACTGGATCATTTTGAGAATTAAACCAAATCAGATCAATTTGCTCAATTTTGTCTTTCGGCCAAGTACCAATTTTTTTATTAATGGGTAAATTGGGTAGAGATAATTTATTAAAAGCCTCGCCGTTCCAGTGACTTGTACCTCGCTCTTTTTTACCTATATAAGGATGTAAACCAACAGACAAAGCCATTTTTGCAAGCACATATATAATTTCATCATGCTTAATTTTATCCGGCTGCTTGGGAAAGGCTAAAGCAGGTAAAACTTTGGTAACTATTGAAATTCCAAAATCAATAGGTATTTGAGTCTCATTCCCTTGTCCCAATCGCCAATGCTTTCCATCTGGCGAGTAAGCTATGGTTTTTAAAACACTTAAAATATTTTGATCGCTGGGTGTTTGACCATTAATCAAATTAGGCATGACATTTAATACTATTTCATCAATCGTTGCTGATTTATCTTCACGATCTAATGATTGCAAATAATCCTTTAGATAAAAATTTATGCGATCCTTTAATGGGATAAAACAACCAATTTTTGTGTTTGGTTTAATTCTCCAGAGGTTGTCAAGATCAGAGAAGTCAAATTCTTCTCTAAGTAAAGGAGTGATATCATCTAGCTGCTTTTTGACTTGAGCTAATAAACCATTTTCCAATAATTTTGGAATGAGTGCATTGTAAATATCTTCTGTTGAAGCCCCAGAATTTTTAACAATAGTCAGTTCGGCAACTTCTTTGATGAGTTGTACAATGTCTACACCTATTTTTGTGATAGCTATTGTTCTTGGATTGCCAACTTTACGGAAATTAAGTACAAGCTCTCCTGAAAGAACTTTCAAAGGATTAAGCCGTTTATGAAGAGAGGGAGTGGTTGAAGGTTGAACAACTGAATTTACATACTCAAACCCAATGTTTTGAGCTGACTTAACAATCGCATCCCAGTAAGCAGGATCTTTATGAGCAAAAACTACACTTAGCCACCGATCAAACTTTAGAACTCGGAACATTTGCTCAATGGAAGCTTCTAATAAATCAATATATTGTTGTTTAGACTTGTTTAAATCTCCACCCTCTATAACCTCTAATTGTTTAAATTCGTCTGTGACTTCAAAACCGAGCCAAGCATTCCACATAGTTGACAAATCAAGATAAGCGATATGTGCGCCATACGGTGGATCGGTATAAATGTAATCTATGGATTCTTGAGGGATACAAGATAGGTCTGTGGCTGAAGTTTTGAAGATGGATAGATTGTCTTGATAAAAGCTTCCAATCTCTTTATTTGTCTCAAGTTTAAATTTCGCAGTATTGATAAATTTCTGTTCAAACTGCTCCCAAACATTTAGGTCAAGAGTTGAAGGAGGAATCCAATAACGATACCGATGCATAATGCCGCTATTACCACGACTCGCTAATCTTCCATGAGTAGAACTGAATGTTAGATTCGTTTTATTTAAAGTTGCCGAGAAAACAAATCTCATTAAATCTTTAATAATTGGATTTTGGATTTCATTGATGTGATGAAACAAGAGGGACAAAGAGAAAAGTTGCCGTTTTGTAAAGAGGTCTTCAACGTAGTAAGCATCAGCATTTTTAGGCAGTCGAACTTCTTGTGGATACCAATGATGAATTTCTAGTTCTTCAAGATCTTTGTCTGAAATCAAGTACACATCATGAATGTTTTTTTTGCATTTTCTTTCAAGCTCATCAAAAGCCGCACGAAACGCATCAATGTCTACAGGACTAATAGCTATTTGCTGACAAATAAAATTTGCCATTGGATTGATATCACAATGAATGCCCTTTCGTCGTAAAACAAGAGCTTCTATAGCTGTAACCCCTGAGCCTCCAAATGGATCAAGTACTACATCTCCAGGTTGGCTAAATGTACGAATGTACTTCTGTACTACATTCCAAGCTCTTCTAGTGAAATAGGGGTGACTCCCCCAATGCCTTTTAGCACCTTGCTTTAAGGGATTGATTGGTGATGTGATTGGTTGGATAGACTTGTAATCAAAATTTTTAGAGTCTGTCATTTTAAGGTGCTCGACTGATTTACTACTAATCTAACGATTTAAATTGATAGAACAAAATATTTTTCTGAAAAATTCAACAAGTAATAAATCTCTAAATCTCTGTATCTATTCATTGATCTAGTGATCCGGCCTCCATTGCCCCTCCCTTCTCCCCCTTCGACAAGCTCAGGTAGTGGGAAAAAGGGAATGAGGGTCAATCTACGGCTGTTCACTCACCCGTGCCACCACAAACTTCAGATACCGTCCTTCGGGAAACTGCGGCGGCACCGGATGATCCAGCGGATGCCCCGCTTCGTGGATGATTTGCAGACGGTGGTGGCGAGGTTTGCGCTTGGAACTCGCCGCCTGTTCCCCACCGCCCACCGACAGGGTACTAGCCGTTGCCAGCATCTCCTTAAATGCCTCTGGGCTGACCTGGCTGGTACAACTGGCACTCACCAGTAAGCCGTTGGGGGCGACACATTGCAGAGCCAAGGCGTTGAGTTTGGCGTAGGCGCGGATGGCGGCGAAGCGATTTTGTTTGGTTTTGGCAAAACTGGGCGGATCGAGAATCACCACGTCGAAGGTTTGGCCGGATTGGATAAACTGCTGCAACACGGTAAAGCAATCGGCGGTGATGAACTGGTGGCGGTGACTGTCCAACTGGTTCAACTGCACATTGCGCTCCGCCGCCGCCGCCAAGCCCTTGCCAATGTCCACACTGGTGACGTGGCTGGCTCCCCCCCGCAGGGCATAGAGGGAAAAGGCTCCGGTGTAGGCGAAACAATTCAGCAGCGATCGCCCCTGACTCAGATGCTCGACCCATTGCCGATTCTCCCGGTGATCCAGAAATAACCCCGTTTTCTGTCCCGTCGCCAAGTTGACCTGGAACTGTAACCCGTGTTCCGTCACCACCAAATCCTCCGGCGGCGGATTGCCCCACAGCAGTTGGGTTTTGGGGCTAGATTTGCCGGGGTTGTCGGTTTCATCCCCGTCCCCCACCTGCCGCGTTTCCCCCGGTTCCGCCTGGTGTTGCGATCGCCACAAAATTCCCTCCAGCGGTGCCGTCGCCGTCAACCCCTTCACCAGCCAATCCAGCAACACTGTCGCCCCTTCCATATAGGTCTGCACCACGGCAAACTGGCCATACAAATCCACCGTGATCCCTGGTAGGCCATCCCCTTCGCCAAATAACCAGCGATAGGCTGTACAGTCCCGCCGCAGGGGCGATCGCAACTCCCAGGCCGACTCAATCTGCTGCCGTAACCAGCGCGGATCGGGCAATTGCTGCTGCGAAAAGATCCGTAGGGCGATCGGGCTGCGATTGTCCCAGAGTCCATACCCGGTCCAGCCGCCGCAGCGCACTCGCACCCACTCCCCCGACTCCAGCCCCGCTGCGGTCACATGGTTGCGGTACACCCACGGATGACCTTGGACTAACCGTTCCTTGAGCTGAGTCGAGACCGACACCTCACGCAACTTGGGCATATCGCCAACTTCCCCCAAAATTCCCAATTGTTACCCTAAACTAGAATTTCTGGATTAGCGACCGTTGGCAACCCATTGCCCGCCATCGGGAACCTCGTCCCACCGTTCACGTCTCAAGGGTAGAAAGGAATTCGTCAGGGCAACCTTCACCCATGAGTTACTCTATACCTATAACTTGGTCAAGGGCTGAGGCAGTCCTTCCGCGCTCCGTGCAACCTGAGAAACTCTCTAACTACGACTTGGTGCTGCGCTGTCAGTCTGGCTTGCGTCCAGATAAAGCCGCGTTTGCAGAGTTGGTTCGTCGCTACCAATCCCATGTGGATCGGGTGTTGTACCATCTCGCCCCCGATTGGCAAGACCGGGCTGACCTCGCTCAAGAGGTTTGGATTCGGATTTATCGCAATGTCAAACGACTGCAAGAACCCGCCAAATTCCAAGGCTGGCTGGCACGGATTGCCACGAACCTGTTTTATGATGAGTTGCGGAAACGCAAACGCCATAGTCCGCCCCTCTCGCTCGATGCCCCCTTGACGATGGAAGACAGCGAGATGGATTGGGAAATCGCCTCTGATGATCCGGGGCCAGCGGAAAACTTGAGCCAGCAGGAGTTCTACGAACAATTGCAGTTGGCGATCGCCGATCTTCCCGAAGCCTTCCGTACCACCATCGTGCTGCGGGAAATTGAAGGCATGGCCTACGAAGAAATCGCCGAAATTACTGGAGTTTCCTTGGGAACGGTTAAATCCCGCATTGCCCGCGCCCGGATGCGGCTACAGCAGCAGCTTCAACCGTATTTGGATAGTTAGTGGATGGTGGACGGTAGATGGTGAATGATTGAGCTAGGTAAACTGCTAGGTAAATTAAGGTTAAGTTAATTAGCCGAAATTATAGATTGTCGTGAATTTAGAGCAATTCACTAATCAAAGCTTGCATTGTCTGTGTATCCTTTTCTATGATCGGCATTGTCAGATTTTGCTTTCGTGTGTCAGAGCGTTTTGTGTCATCACCCATTGGGAGTTGGAGTGAGCAGTAATGAGCCAGCCATTTGAATCCGTTCCAGAGCCGGAACAATATCCTTGTGAATCTATTCAATCAAATGAGCCAGCCCCATCAAAGACTGGTCGGGAGGCATTGATGGCAGTCCAGCGCGATCGGTTTGAATTACTCAGTGCCTATGTAGATAGCGAGTTATCTGCGGCAGAGCGGCGGGAGGTAGAAGCGTGGTTAGCCAGCGATCCCACGGCGCAGCAGTTGCACAATCGTCTGCTGAAGTTGCGGCGCGGCTTCCAGTCCATGCCCGCACCTGTCAGTGCCGTCTCCACTGAACAAACGGTGGATCGGGTAATGGCACGGCTTGATCGGCAACCTAACCTGAAATTGGTTTGGGGTGGCGCAGCCGTAGTCGCGGTGGCAACGGCACTGTTTGCAGGTTTGTCGCCTAACAAACCGCTGTTCCAAATGGCAGAGCAGCCGACCCAACCAGCAGCAACGACAGTCCCGGTGAAGTCAGCCGAGCCAGAACCGTTGATGATTGCCCTCGATCGCCCGATTTTACAAATTCCCAAGTCAGCGGTGGACTCTACCCAAGCCGCCCCCAGTCCCTTTGCTTCACCCAAGTCCGGTGATGATGTGAACTAGGTGATGATGTGAACTAACTATGGACACAAGAACGAGCCTAGCAACAGACTGAACTCTGAACGAAGCTCCTGACTGAATGATTGCGAATGAGTTTGGAGGTGCGATACCTACACCTCCAAACTCACTTGGCTTTTAAACTATGTCATCTAAACTCAGTAGATCGAAAAGGTTGTTGTGGGATGTTGTGGGGTCGGCTATATGGTCATACCTGCGGTGGCGACAGCAAGCCATCCCATGCTGGTTGATAGAGCTGGTTGATATAAAAAACACGATGGGATCTGTAAATAAATAAACGACCCATGCCGTGTATCCACACCTATCACGGGGATATGCTGTTTCGACCAGTCCATAGGGGCTTGCGGGATTGTTGGTCAATTGTCGGAAATCACGTCGATGAGACGAACCAACCCCCTATCGAGAATTGTTAAATTAAGTTAAGATTATGAATGAACTAAACTCTTTAGAATAGAGCTAGTCCACGCTGTTCATGATTGCCCCGGTCAGTTTGCCCTATGGTTTCCCCCGATCAGCCCAATTCAGAACTGCTCAAAACCGTACTGGAACCCCTTTTAGAAGACTTTCAGTATTGGTTTAACCGAGCGAGGAATTTGCTGGAAACTGAAACAATTGAATTTTTAGGGGCTGAGAACCAAGCTGCCTTATTGGAACGGGTCAAGCAAGCCCAGCAAGAAGTCGGAGTGGCACAGACGTTGCTCAACCTCACCGAGGGACAAGTTGGCGTGGAAACTGCCGTTTTGATTCCCTGGCATGATTTAGTCACCGAGTGCTGGAAGGTGGCGATTAAGTTTCGGATGCAGGATTCCCAAGGGTTAGGACTGCAATCTTAACCAAACTCAACTGTAACCGTTCACTCCCCGTCAGGGGAGGAACAAGCGGGCGTAGCCCGCAACACATTTCCCATCGGGGAATGTCAACGGTTACACTCAACTAAAGCTTGATCCCCTTTCTTGAATCGGCGATTTCCATTTAATATCAAAATAATTTTCTATGCTGTCGGCTCCGGAGACACCCGCCATGCTTCATCTCCTTTATATATCAGCATTTTCAATCCTAGCTTTTTTAGCAGTCGGTAATTTAATCCGGAATATGTTCCTGCTAGGCATCGAGTCGCAACGGCAAACCCGTTACCGCTCCACACCGCAGGGCATGGGTGGTGTCTCCAACCAACCCAAAATGGTGCCACACCCCGAATGTTTGGATGACGATGGGCGGGTGATTGACGAACCGTTGTTGGTGATGCGATCGATGACGGTAGACGACGCACGGGAACGCCTCGACGCACTCTACAACGCTTCCCCCGGCGGTACGACCATTGACACCGAAGACGAATAACCGAATCTGAAAACTCAGTAATTCCCAACCTAAACTGCCCCACGACTCCAATCAACGGGCAGTTTTGTTTTTCGGGATTTCGATCAAAAAACTGTTAGTCAGTTAACTGAGCAGAGAGTTACCTGAGCGTAGTCGAAGGTAACCCACTCAATCAATTACCCATGCCGCTAACTGTAGAGACACGGCAATGCCCATTAGTGGCAAGTTAAGGTTTTAGGGAAGATGTCAAGGATTAAATCCATCTACCGATAATCCCGTAGGGGCTAAGCATTCCGGCCATGATTTTGGGACAAGTTCATAGATCAACTACCGGAATGCTTCGCCCCTACACCTTGCGGGATCATGATAAACGTTGCTCTAGAGCCGTTGATTATCAACTGATTCGAGGAATCCTTAAATCTCCTTAACACCTATACCGTTTGATTAACTTGACATCTATGGGCATTGCCGTGTCCCTCCACCTATCACGCGAATAGCATTTTCCCGCAAGTCCCTAACAATGCCACTCCCCACTCATTACTTATCACTTATTACTTATCACTTATCACTCATCACTCATCACTCACCTAAGCATTTACTCACTTCTGAAGCTCATCTAAAGTTACCTGCCAGTTGGCAAATGCCCCCTAATAATAGGAGGGAGGGACAGACTCGGCAAAATCTGATCGGCAAACTTTCTCAGTTCTCAGCCCAATCAGACTGCCGTCTGCACCTAACCCTTTCTCCGATAGGAGTGCCCTCATGGCTGACTCTTCCCAAATCCTGTCCCAGCCGACCCTCGATCGCGACTGCATGACCCTATCGCGTCATGTCTTGCAGCAACTCCAGAGTTTTTCCCCCGATGCCCAAGACCTGAGTGCCCTGATGGGGCGGATTGGTCTAGCGGCTAAGTTAATCTCCCGGCACCTCAGCCGTGCGGGGTTGATGGAGAATGTCCTCGGTTTTACGGGCGAAACCAATGTCCAAGGTGAGTCGGTGAAGCGGATGGATGTCTATGCCAACGACGTATTCATTGCCGTCTTCAAGCAAAGCGGACTCGTCTGTCGGTTGGCTTCTGAGGAAATGGATAAGCCCTATTACATTCCCGAAAACTGTCCCATCGGTCGCCATACCTTGCTGTATGACCCGATCGACGGTTCCTCCAATGTAGACATTAACCTGAACGTGGGATCAATCTTCTCAATTCGCCAACAGGAGGGGAGCGATGAGGATGGCTCGGCCAGTGACCTGCTGCAATCCGGTCGCAAGCAAATTGCCGCTGGTTATGTGT
>CAZJZR010000036.1:0-12893 GCA_964550475.1 uncultured bacterium | reverse complement strand
GGGAAGTCAGGGCATCCACCGTTTGAATCCGGTTGATTCCCAAACTCGATTCAATTTCTGACAACTTCGCCCCTTCCGACTGCTTGACGTAGTTCAACACTTCCGTCTCATAGGGCATCACTTCCAAGCTGGATTCTGCCGCTGGAGCAGGTTCCGGTGCTGGGGCAGGTGGCTCTGGTACCGCTACGGGTTCCGGCTCCTTCACAACCGACACGGGTTTCGTCGCAGCAGGTTTGGCTGCCGGAGCTTTGGCGGGAGCGGGTGGCGCACCTTTAGTGGTAGGTGGCGTGGATTTGGGTGCCGCTTTGGCGATCGGCTTCGGGGCTGGTTTTGCGACGATCTTGGCCGGGGCTGGCTTGGCCACGGGGGGCGGTGGCGGCATCGCGACCCCACCATCTCCCCATACACCATCGGCTAGCTGTGCCCGGAAGTTGGCCAACTGTGCCCGAAAATCAGCGAAGTCGGCAAATAATGACTCCATCTCCGCTTTGCGGTTTTCCCGACTATCACTCAAATTAATTTGCAATTCCTGTGCCCGCTCTTGGCGTAACACTTCCAAATTAGCCAAATAGGTCTGGGTTTCCGCCTGCAAATTTTCCACAAACGCGGTCAAATCCGCCTGCAACTGCTCCGCCATCGCCTGACGTTGCTGGTTGATGTCTGCCAAGGTATTGGCTACGGCTTCCTTTCGTTCCGCCAGTTCCATTTGCCGCAAACTGCGATACTCGTCGGCTAACCGTTCAAATTCTTCCCGATAGGCTTGCAGTTCGGCGCGGAATTGCTCAAAGGTGAGGCGCAATTGTTCGGCCATGGCGGCACGGTCTTCAGCGGTGGCTTGCAGGAAGCTGGCCATGCTTTTGGAGAGCCGCTGTCGGAACATCGACAGGCTGTTATTCAGTTGGGCGGCCATGGCGGCGCGGTCTTCGGCGGACAACTGCAAAAACGTTTGCACATCCACGGCGAGACTATCCCGGAAAGCCACCAGGTTCTCCCGCAGTTCCGTGCCCATTTCCTGCCGCGACTCGCGGAGTTGCCGCAAATTGGCTTGAACGTCTTGTTGGCGTTGAGATATCTCTAGCAACCGCTGTTGTCGTTGGAGTTGCCAGGATTCCTTCAGAGAACTCATGAAATTTTGCTCCTGTGGTGATGGAGGGGTTGCACAAGGAAGCTATCGCCTGGGAATCTGTAACTGACCCTCGGCAAAATCAACGGGTTTGGCCACTCAATCAAACCGGGTCAAACCGAGCAACGGGATCAAACAGGAATCCATCAACAGGAATAGATCAAAGGTAACCCTTCACATCCCCCCAGGGAAAAAGTGTTGCGGGCGGTGCCCGCTTGTTCCTCCCTGTCAGGGGAGTGAACGGTTACGATCAAAGAAGTCTGTACCAAGATGGTGATTCGCTAGTTGACCACCGATGACCACCGGGTTGACACCACTTGGCTGATCAAGAGGCGATCGCTACGTGCATGGTTGTCAAGTCGGTATGAAATCCAGCCCAAAATCAATCTGCTTGTAAATGCTGCCGTAATCGTTCACTCCCTCCCAGCGGAGGAGCGGGCTACGCCTGCAACCTTTTTAACCGGGGAAATTGTGAACGCTTACAAGCTGTCAATTCGGTAAATGTCGCGAATAGAAGTGTCGCGAATAGACGGTTGAGCCGGGGATGCCCAATAACTGAATCATCCCCGGCTTAACAATTGAGCATTAAGCAGCAGGTACGGCAGCTTGTGCTGTTAACCCAACGGCTTCTGCATACTTCAGATAGGTTTCGACGGAAGCAATTACAACGCGGGCTTCAACGGCCAGCAATTCAATCCCAACCAGAGAAACCCGTACCCAGGCATCAACCACAATTCCTTTATCCAGGATCCGGTCAACAACCTCTGCCAAACTTGAGGAGGAGTTTACTTTTTCAACTGCCATGTCTTAGCTCCAATTTAGACTAAATTAAATAAACTTCAGGACATCACATCCTTATCTAAATCTTCCAGGACTTAGAACAGAAATCAGGATGTCTAAGTTCAACATATCTAATTTATTCTACTTGAAAAAATCACATAATGGTGTAAATACTTAAAAGCAGGGTTTTCTTGATTAAAAAATTAATTCATTGCACAAAAAAATGATAGACAAACTTTTTCCTGGATCTGATCAATCCAGAGTTTATCTATCATTTGGGATTAATTAATTTTGATTGTTTGTCTAGTTTTTATGAGTCAATGACGATGATTTTTGATAGCTTCACAAGTGATATTCAACGATAGATTTACTCCCTAGTCTAACCTTTGCGACAGGAGCGAAGGTTTTGCAAATCAAGGGTTATGGACGATCTGTCCGATTCAATTTTGCGTGAGCGATCGCCCTTCGGTAGCAAAACAATCGCAATCAAAAAAATCAATATTGATATTTTTGGGCTTGATGCAACCGTCTAGTTTTTTTAGTCAATCCGATTAAATCATTGAATCAAACCGGCTAAATTAATGATTTGATGATTAATTACATCTGTTAAGTGTTAAATCTGGTTAAAGCAGATAGGAAAAATCAGTTTTAGTTTCTGCCTCAGGCATTGGTGACTATATTTTGTTAGCTAGTCTGCGCTGTGCCGATCGCAAATATGGAGATATGTAATGATATGTAAAAAATTGCAATAACCCCACATCTGTTGATCTGTGGCCGCATTGTTAAAGTAAAAACCAATACTTCAAGCTGAGTTGCTAAAGTCGAATTAACCATCCTATTTATGAGCTACATCAGTTTTCATCTGCATGTCCCTGAATCAGGAATGATTAAAAAATCTGACCACAACACTTTTTATACAGAACTTCTCATATCTATGAAGTACAGTGAACCAACCGAAAAGCCTAGCTAAGAAGAGATTGAATAGATTAGGCGTACCCCACTCCATTGCCAGTTGCAATCATCACCAAACTATTGACCTGATAGCGTAGGGGGCAGTCGTTTGAGAGGATGGTACGCAAAGCTGGACAGTGATTGGTTGCAGTCGCTACACAGTACAGCTAGCTCAGGCAATGACTCGAAATAACTGCGCGGATTGCCGGAGCGGTGGTTGATCAATGGATTAAGGGTGAGCCTACAGCATTGGAGCATGGTTTGAGCGATCGCAGAGGAAAGGCAGCATGAGTGATCTATTTAAAGGATTTGAGCAACTGTTGGAATTGGCCAAAGCCTTGGAGGAAAAAGCGGAGAAAGGGGAACTAAAAGCCGACATCCAGGTGAATTCCCGTCCTCTCAGTAGTATTCCCCGCCAAGGAAATATTCCTCGACAGTCTGCGGACAATTTTGGGGTGAGTCGGTTTCAGACCAATGCCGCTGCCAAACCGCCAACCACCGATGCCCCCCCTAGCCCTGCCACCAGTGACAGTCCAGAGGTTGATCCACCGGGATCTGCGGTGGCGTTGGCCGATGTGGGCGGCTTGGGCAGTGTGTTGCAAGAGCTAAAGGAACTGATCGCCATTCCGTTGAAGCGGGGTGAGTTGTTGGAGAAGTTGGGCTTGGAGCCGCCGCGTGGGGTGCTGTTGGTGGGACCACCGGGGACGGGCAAAACCCTGACGGCGCGGGCATTGGCGGAAGAGTTGGGGGTGAATTATATTGCGATCGTCGGCCCAGAGGTGATGGGCAAGTATTACGGTGAGGCGGAGTCGCGGTTGCGGGCAATTTTTGAAAAAGCCAGCCGCTCCGCTCCCTGCATCATCTTTATTGATGAGATCGACAGTCTCGCCCCCGATCGCGGCAAAGTGGAAGGGGAAGTGGAAAAACGCTTGGTGGCGCAATTGCTCAGCCTAATGGATGGGTTTGCCAAAACCAAGGGGGTGATTGTCCTAGCGGCCACTAACCGCCCCGATCATTTAGATCCGGCGTTGCGTCGTCCCGGTCGGTTTGACCGGGAAGTGCAGTTCCGGGTGCCCGATCGCGACGGTCGCTACGACATTCTGCGAATCCTCACCCGTGCCATGCCCCTAGCAGCAGATGTGGACTTGGGGGCGATCGCCGATCAAGCGGTGGGGTTTGTCGGAGCCGACCTGAAAGCCCTGTGCCAGAAAGCCGCCTACAGTGCCCTGCGCCGTGCGGTGCCGTCGATTGACGCGCCGACTCCAGACGTGATGACGGTGGATCGGGCTGATTTTGAGCAGGCATTAAAGGAGATCAAGCCGTCGGTGCTGCGATCGGTGGAAGTGGAAATGCCAACGGTAACGTGGGAGCAGATTGGCGGGTTGGCGGAGATCAAGCAAACGCTGCGGGAGTCGGTGGAGGGGGCGTTGCTTTACCCCGACCTGTACCGCCAAACTGGAGCTAGTGCCCCCAGAGGCGTGTTGCTATGGGGGCCTCCAGGCACGGGTAAAACCCTGTTGGCAAAGGCCGTAGCGGCTCAGGCACGGGCAAATTTCATTGGGGTGAATGGCCCCGAATTGCTGAGTCGCTGGGTCGGCGCGTCGGAACAGGCGGTGCGCGAGTTGTTCACCAAGGCGCGGCAAGCGTCGCCCTGCGTCATCTTTATTGATGAAATTGATACGCTGGCTCCGGGACGGGGACGCTATGGCGGGGATTCGGGGGTGAGCGATCGCGTGGTCGGGCAACTCCTCACCGAACTGGATGGCCTGCACGCCCAGTCGGGTTTACTATTAGTCGCCGCCACCAATCGCCCCGATGCCTTGGATGAAGCGTTGTTACGGGCTGGACGGTTGGATCTGCAATTAAAGGTGGATTTGCCAGACGAAGTCAGCCGTTATGCCATTTTGCAAGTGCATAACCGCGATCGCCCCCTCGCCAATGTCAACTTAGCGGCTTGGGCCAGCCAAACCGAGGGCTGGAATGGGGCGGATCTGGCCTTGCTGAGCAACCAAGCCGCCGTGGAAGCGATTCGGCAATACCGCGCCCAAGGCATGACCGATCCCAGCGCGATCGCCATTACCGATGAGCATTTCCAGATTGCCCACCAACGCCTCAGCCAACAAAAATCCGGTTGAAGCGCACGAAGTCGCCCTGGCGACTCAAGTCGCGGCTATATGGACACTAGAGAGGAGCGTGAAAATAAAGTACCCATAGATTAAACACGATGCGTTACGGCTGAAGCCTAACGCATCCTACGCCGGGTATTTTATTTATTTGCATATCCCCTAGCGTAGTCGCGGTTTTAACCGCCTGACACTTTTCCAACCCTCTCTCAGACCAACACCCTCTCAGACCGAAGGTAACCGTTCACACTGCCCCCCGTAACCATTCACAGCCCCCCAGAGGAAAAGCGTTGCGGGCTACGCCCGCTGGTCATTTGTTTCAACTTAGGATGTAACCTCGACTGCCACAGGCTTGCCCACCCTATGTACTCCGTACAGGCTACGCCAACGGGAAGCAAGCTACATCCCCTAACCCCTTCTCCCAATTCTGGGAGAAGGGGAATCAGACCATTTCTCCCCTCTCCCAAGCTTGGGAGAGGGGCAGGGGGAGAGGGCAAACGTCTGCGCTGCAAGGGTTTCTAGCTTAAGTTGAAACAAATGCCCGCTGGTTCCACCCCTGACGGGGAGTGAACGGTTACGACCGAAGAACTTTACACCGTCATCCCGACGGAAAAGCGATGGGGTGACCCTCAATAGCATCTATGCCATGGGTTAGACCACGAAATCAAACAACATTGTGGTCATGTAGCGTTCTGTCCATTCTGAGCCAAAGGATTTTTCCAACACCCGTCGGGTTTTGTCGTTCTGCTGCTGTTGGGTGCAGTAGTGGCGTTGTCCGGCCAAAATCCGGTTGATGTCACTCTCGGAGGTCACTGGTGTTGCAGTAGCCGCAACTTGACAATGCAGCGTCAAAAAGTCCCGCACCCGATTGAGAAACCACGTTTCTTCCGTTTGATCAACCGGACGCACAAATAGACAAAAGTCAGAAAAAATCGTCCCCCATTCCGGCAACGGACGGGGTTGGGAAAATTGAATAGCCGACAACTGGGATAGACCGTGTTGATAGGGTTGGGGTAGGGAGCGATCGCTGTTCACAGGCGACAGATCGGCGATCGCGGCACTGATGGAACCATTGGGAGTCCCGACCAAATCACAACCAAAAATCGGCAAGGCATAGTTGGGATTGGGAAACATCACACAATGGAGAATGTCCAAGCCATTGCCAACTTTGGCCAATTCCAAATGCAACTTGCGGAATTGAGGCGTTTGGTAGCAGTGATTTTCAATCACCAACCGTTCCCCTTCTAGTGCCCCTTCGATGTACCCTAGCCCTTCTGGAACCGCATAGGGCGATAGGTCTAAATGCTCTCGCCACACCTGTTCAATACAGTCTGCCAGTTGCTGGATCAGGCGTTGCTGGCGAGTTCTTAAGGACGCTTGCACTACGTTGGACATAAACCGTTGCTTATCCTGGGACGAATTCGGATCTGAGGCGTTGTTTATCCTGCGGGTCACGGGGATCTGGCAGATCCGGCAATTACTGACTATCGCTAACGCAACCGGGCACTACCCTCCAAAGGAGAAGTGGGCATAGCCCGCAACCCTCCTTACGGGGGAAAATGCGAATGGTTAATCGGTAACGCAACCGTTCATTCCCCCTTAGGAGAGGAACCAGTGGGCGTAGCCCGCAACCCTTTTCCCACGGGGGGATGTGAGCGGTTACATCGATAACTATTAATACTGTATATTAATAGCGCACCTTTCATATTTATGAGGCACGACCAACTAGGGCACGATCTGGACTGGAGCAAGGGTTGAGTGGTGACTGCGATGCCACCAGCACTGCAATCGGCCAGATTGACTACTAAACCTTACTTGGGGCAACCCATCATCGAGAATCAACTGGGGAATTACCGTTTTACGATTTTTTGTCTAACCCCTTCTGGTCGCGTTCAGCGAACACATCTTTCGCAGCAAAAATTCCGTTCAGAGCCGCAGGGAACCCTGCATAAACAGCCATTTGGATCATGATTTCAATCACTTCCTCCCGCGTACATCCCACGTTCAGTGCGCCGTGAATATGCACCTTCAACTGGGGTACGGCGGTGCCAAGTGCAGTCAGAGCCGCAACCGTTGCAATCTCTCGCGATTTCAGATCCAGCCCTGGCCTACTGTACACATCACCAAACGGAAACTCTATGGTGTATCGCGCTAGGTCAGGTGCGATATCTTTTAACGATTCGATGACCCGTTCACCCGCTTCCCCGTCGATTTCTTTCAGCTTTTCCCAACCGCGAGCGAACCGATCATTGCTGGCTTTATCCGACATCACTTCATCCGACATCAAATGACCTCCTATC
Source organism: uncultured bacterium (assembly GCA_964550475.1). Classification (GTDB taxonomy): domain Bacteria; phylum Cyanobacteriota; class Cyanobacteriia; order CAIUCS01; family CAIUCS01; genus CAIUCS01. The sequence goes on along the minus strand of CAZJZR010000036.1, from coordinate 5,616 downwards.
TGTTTTGTTGCTGCGGATGCCAAGGCTAATGGTGAGTCCACCACGGATAGAATTCCGGATAGCAAGGCAAGTTCCAGGAAAGCACGACGGGTTAATTCATCAGCATCCATATTTCCAGCCTCGGTTACGCCCAAAGATTGCCAGGATCGGTTATCTGCGCTGGTGATGCAACACCGAACCGATCGCAAACGCACCATCACCCAGCAAAAACTGCACCAGACAGGCGATCGCGAAAAAGGCTGGAAATTCCCAGCCGCCGCCAGAGTTCGTGAACAACCAACCATTTGCCGCATGGACTTTGAAGGTCGCCACCAGCAGGATGGGAAATAGTCCCAATGCCACCCACCGGGTGTAAATCCCTGCGATTAACAACGCACCACCCAAAATTTGTCCCAAAGCCACCGGGGCTGCCATAAATCCTGGCAGGCCAACGCTACTAAAAAATTGTGCCGTGCCTGGCAAGGTAAACACCACCACTTTGACCAGTCCATGCGCCACAAACAACAGCCCTAAACTCAGTCGCAGTAGGGCAATTCCATACAGTGCCGTGTCCAACTGAATGGTTGGTTTTGCCAGTCGCTGGGTACTTGGTCTGGCAATCACTGGCTCGGCATCACGAATTGAGATCTTCATTGCTGACTTCCTATATAGAACAGTTCTAATTAGAACAAAAGAGCAAAAAAACGCGCCGTTATTGGCTAATCTCGACAATCTTGGGGCGGTCTAGCTCCAGTGCCACGGGCTGCAACCCGGAGCCTTGGTGGCCGCCATCGCAATAGGGAAAGTTCTGCGATCGCCCACAGCTACACAGCCAATGGGTTCCCGCTTCTAAACGCACAGCAACGGAAGTTGGGGGATTTACTTGAGACATGCTGGATTCTCCATTTGTTCTAACCTTGACAGTTCTAACTAGAACTATATTTGAATGGTAGCTTTGAGAAATTAACTTGTCAAGCAAATGCAAACTTGAGGCAGTATGGCAAGAGGCCCCCTTTAAACTTATTTCACTGCGTGTTGCAGGGCTTGTCTGAGTTGATCGAGTAAATTTGTCAATTCCTCTAGTTCCGAGGGTGGGAGCATCTCAAACCGCTGTTTGAGATAGGCGATGTGCGAGGGAAACGATTGTTCAAAGATCTCCTCACCCTTGGCGGTTAATTGCACAATGACGTGACGACGGTTCTGGCCGGAGACTTCGCGGGTCACCAGTTGTTTTTGGATCAGGCGATCGATCACCCCTGTCAACGTTCCTTTGGTAATCAATGTCTTCTCACCAATTTCTCCCATACTCATCCCAGTGGTATTCCCCAGGGTTGCGACCACATCAAACTGAGCTGGGGTTAGATCAAACTGGCGAATATGGATTTCTGAGTAAACGGCAAGGGCTTGATAGGCTCTCACCAGTGCCCGCATGGTGGGCAGAAACGGTTCCTTGGCGGCTTGCAGGGTGGAGGGTTTAGACATGGATAGAGTTTTCCATACACATAGAACTATTCTAGCTAGAACCATCGTGCAACCGAACGGTTGACTGACCTGACAGGGAGTGCATCGGGATCCAACGATCGCTGCCGCAACTACCATATTTTGCTACATCCTTACGGAAATCTTCAGAACCACAGGCTCTGGAGGGGATCGTGGGACACTGGTTGAGCTAAGGACTTACTGATAGGCACCATGGGCAACAGCAACATTAAACGAATTGGCATCCTCACCAGTGGGGGGGACTGTCCCGGCCTGAATGCCGCGATTCGGGCAGCGGTGAATCATGCCTCCCTGACCTACGGGTGGGAAGTGATGGGCATCGCCTACGGCACGCAGGGACTGCGCGATCGCCCCCCCAAAGCGATCAACCTGACCGTCCATGGCATGGACATTCGCGGCATCGATCCGCTGCTCAGTTCTGGGGGCACCATTTTGGGTTCCGTCAACAAAGGCGATCCGTTTGATGGAGCCGTACTGGAAGGCTATCGGCAATTGGATTTGGACGCATTGATCGCGATCGGTGGCGATGGTAGCCTCCGCATCCTGCATCAGCTTGCCCAGGAAGGGAACTGGAACCTCGTCGCCATTCCCAAAACCATTGACAACGACGTGGCCATGACCAACCGTTCCATCGGGTTTGACACCGCCGTTAATACGGTCACCGATGCCCTATTCCGCCTCACCTCCACCGCCGCCAGCCACGATCGCGTCATGGTCGTGGAAGTGATGGGACGCACCGCCGGACACCTGGCTCTCCATGCCGGAATTGCTGGAGGAGCCGATGTCATCCTGATTCCAGAAGTCCCCTACTCCATCGACAGCGTGTATAAAAAACTGGCAGAATTGCACGATCGCTGGCAGCGACGGTTTGCCATTGTCGTGGTGGCAGAAGGAGCCAGAACCGTCGAAGGGGATATGCTGATTCGCGAAAGCAGCAAAGGCCGCTGTGATATGCCCCGGTTGGGCGGCATCGGCCAATACATTGCCGATCAAATCGCCTGTTACGACTGCGATCGCCCCCTAGAAACCCGCGTCACCGTTTTGGGTCATGTTCAACGCGGCGGCAACCCCACCGCACTGGATCGGCTAATGGCGACTGCCATGGGCAAAAATGCCGTCGATTTAGTCGCCCAAGGCAAATTTAACCAAATGGTGGGCTGGCGAGCCAGTCAGGTGGTCACGGTGCCAATTGAAGACGTATTTCACAACAGCCCTGCCTTAGTCGATCCGAATGGCTTTTTACTCCGAACTGCCCAAGCCTTGGGCATTTATGTCGGGGAACTGCCAGAACTAAACGGCAGCAGCACAATGAACACCGTACCCACCCCTAGCGTGCTCTCTACCGTCACCTGACCCCCATGCAACTCGACACATTGCTTAACAATGGTCAGCCCCAACCCCGTCCCCGGAATTTCTCCCACATTTTGGGCACGGTAAAACGAATCAAATAACTTAGTCACAGCCTCCGGTGGAATACCAATCCCCCGGTCTTGAATGCGGATAGTAATCCATCCATTGGAGGACTGGGTGGGCGATCGCCCATCTGCCCCCCGTTCTACCGCACCGAAATTCGCCATCGTCAGAGGTCGGGATAGGTCGGTTGGGGGAGGTGGGGCGATCGGCTCACCATTCATCCCTGAGGTGGGGGATATGGTTTCACCTAAACAGGTGGTCGCACGGAAGGGATTCTCAATTGCGTCCAGCGTCCCTGCCGCATCCCCCTGCCCCGTACCGTCTAGCCAGTGCCCCTCCAGCAGCGGCATTGGGTTGATGCTGTCATTGGTAGCGGCTACGCCCAACCCATTGGTTGGCGAATAGGCGGGATGAGGATCGGAGGGATTAAACGTTGTATCCAAGGTGGCATTCATGCTAGCAATGTCTGCCATCAACGACGCATAGGTGGGGGAAGTCAGATCAGGGCTATAGATGAGATCAATCAGAATTGGCGTGGCCTCTGGAGAATACTTAATCGCATTCGACAGCAGGTTTAACAGAATATGGCGCAACAAATCCCCATCCAGTAAGCAATAACAGGGATGGTTGGCCAACCATTGCACCACATCCGTACCCGTTGCCCCATCCGGTGGCCGAGTCTCCAAGGTCTGCATCGGATTGGAACGGAGATCGTGCACCCGTAGTTGAATAAAATGCCCCAGCCCAAAGCTCAACTGCACACTTTCAATCAATTCTTGGCAAAACCATTCCACGTTTAAGGGCGCAGGCTGAAATTCCAACCGCCCCGACTCCACTTTGCCAATCATCAACAAATCGTTGAGTAATTGATTGATTTGTTCAATCCCAGAACGAATGGTTTGAAAATACTGTTCAACTTTTTCAGCCGACAGTTTATCGCGATGATTTTCTAACAAATCGGTGGCGGTTTTCATCGCGCCCAACGGATTTTTTAACTCATGGGACAACATGGAAAAAAAGGAGGCTTTCAGCTTCCGCATTTCCTGCTCATTCTGTAAGTCCTGTAATGCTGCTTCTGCTGTGCGTCGTTTGGAACGTTCTTGGAATTCGCGCAATTCACGGGCGATCGCGGGCCCCAATCGCTTCAGATTATCCTTCATCAAATAATCATGGGCACCCGCCTTCATCGCTGCCACTGCCGTCTCTTCGCCCACCGTTCCAGACACAATTAAGAACGGCAGATCTAACCCGCTTGCCTGATAAATTCTCAGTGCTTCTAAGGCATTAAATTGAGGCAAATGGTAATCGGCAATGATTAAATCCCACTCCTGATCCGCCAATGCATGCAGGAATTCAGGCGCAGTCTCCACCCGGCGACAATCAACCTGATAGCCAACCCGGTTTAATTGCAGGAAGAGTAGCTCTGCATCCACTTCAGAGTCTTCCACTAGGAGTAGCCGTAATGGCTGAACCATGTCATATACCCTGTTGTTACACCCTCGTCATTCTGAAAAGACTGACTTCAGCGATTTTTAGAACCGATCCGAACCGTTGATCTTTAGTGCCCTGATGGCAGCAACAACTAACATTTCTAACCACTTTTCAAGCGTAACCATTCACATCCCCCTCGACGAAAAGTGTGGGGAACTACACCCGCTTGTTCCTCCCCTGACAAAAAATGAACGGTTACTTTCAGGTCGTTTTTTAGACCGTTAATTTAGACCGTTAATTTAGACCGTTAATCAAGACGACTGCTCAAGACGACGAACCACCCCCACCGAATCAACGTTGTCTATCTTTCACGGACACCAATCAACCCGATCCTGCCATCAGAGGGGGCAAGTTTCCCAAGTTCATCCTATTCTCGCAGCATCAAGGTACTTTCATAATCTTGAAAGTTCAGGAATTGTGGCCGTTGGATTAACGCGATCGCTCGAAATCCTTGTTTTTGGTGAAACTGGATCGAGTAGTGGTTGCACAGGGGACGGGAGACCACAAAGGTGGAAAAGTAAAAATTCGGGAACACCCGGTAGAGGGCTTGGTACATCAAGCGACCAATGCCCTGTCCCCGTAATTCGGGTTGGGTGGCAACGGTTTGAATATAAATGTGATTGGGTTGCAGCAGTTTAGTTTGCAATACCGGAGCCGCCTCCGTATCCAACCAAATCAGTTGATTGCAAAATTCATCCGTGACTTTGGGTTTGGCAACGGTGAGAAACGCTACAACCGTTGGGGCAGAGCCATCCTGGGTTGGGTCGTCTTGCACCATTAGAAAATAGAGGACTGTTCCGGCAGCCAACGCCGATGGGAAGGAATGGTCAGCCGGGAGCGATCGCGCCTGTGCTAGATGCTTGGCGATCTCAGTCGGTTGGGTCTCTGCTAACAAAAAGCCGTATGGATGGGTTGCATTCGGCTGTTGCACATTGCGATTGTGGATATCCACGATCGCCGGAATATCACTATCAGTCGCTAGTCTAAATGTTAAGTGGTTTGTATTTAACGGTTGAATCGGGGTCATCAAACTCAGCAGGGATATCCATAGGGGTCTATCGTTTTTTTGAGTTTTTTGAGGGTTTCAAGTGTACGTTAAGTCCGGTCAGTGCATGATTATCGTGCATTTAAATGCAGTCGCAATGTCATCGTTCACTGCCCGTCAGGGGAGGCACAAACGGGCGTAGCCCGCAACGCTTTTCCTCTGGGGGGATGTGAACGGTTACGTCGCAA
>CAZJZR010000035.1:0-13310 GCA_964550475.1 uncultured bacterium | reverse complement strand
GGCCACATCTCGACTTGGGAAATCACCTGCGCGATCGCCGTATGGGGTTCCAGCAACGCCAGGGTTTGCACAGGCGGCGCAGTGCTAATCACCCAATCAAATTGGCCGTACAGGGTACCGTGTTGATCCTGCAAGTGCCATTGGGGGTGACCGGAGTCTGGAGTGGCATCACTGCGGTGTAGTTGGGCAATCTGCACGCCCGTATGAATTGGGGTGTGTGGACTGAGGCGGGTGGCTAACTGCTTACACAGGGCACTCATGGACGGTTGTGCCACATAGCGCAGTTCATCCCCGCCATCGGGTTGGAGGCGATCGCCGTCCCAATGGCCAAACTGTCCCGACCACGGCACGACACAATCCTCTGGTAGGTAGGTGGTCAGAAAGGCGCGAAACGCCGGATCGCGAATGGTGAAATACTGCGCCCCATGATCCCAATAGCCAACGGCAGATCTGCGGCTAGACATCCGCCCGCCCACCGCCCGTCCCTTATCAAATACCTGCACGGCATACCCGGCAGCGGTTAACTGGGTGGCCACGGTGAGGCCGCTGAGTCCGGCTCCAATAATGCCAACGCGGATGGTCATGAGCGGTCAGAGTATGGAGGTTGAGTGGTGCCGCGATCGCGGTAACGACAAACCCCCCAAACCGATTAACACCATCTGCCAACAGCAAGTCATCCCAGGCAGTGCTGTCCCATGCTGCGAATGTTGGCGGATCGGAATCGGGGTTGGGGGGTTAATGAGGCGACATCGATAAAATTTGTCAGGGTTAGTCCACTGAATGGACTAACGCCATCGACATTTGGCTCCTATGCTAGCTAACGCCTGTCAACGCTATCCACGGTGCTGATTCAAGCGGCAGACGTTAGCTAAACCATGGAGTAATTAGGGGCTAGCCGCAGGAGATGCAGCGGGAGAGGGGGATGCCTCGCCACCACCGCCACCACCGCAAGCTACCAGGGTGGTAGCCAAAGAAAGACCGATAATCAAGGCAATCAGTTGCTTAATTTTCATATCACTCCTCGTTAGTACGATCAAAAAATGCGGGGTTTACAAAAAAAGTTTCCGCTCGATGAATACGATACTCTATTACTATCTTTTCTTCCACTAGCCAGATTACATTCAAAGATAATTCAGTGGCAACGCAGTGGAGCAATCCAAGTATTTTTACTTAATTAACCGATCGCCCCTGGCATGATTGGGCACAACTGGGGATGAATCTGCCGCTATGGAGGCATGGAAGGAGGCAGGAACTGTGCTCGGAGCGATCGCCCACCAAATTCTCAGTGAATTCCCTGGCATTTTATGGGGAAATGTAACAGCAGTCGGTGTTCGATCTGCAAAGAACCTATGGGGTTTTCCCTAGAGTATTTAAAGACCTGATAAACAGTTCGTTAATATACTGTGCTCTTACGCAGGATCTGACATAATTCAGAGTTCATTGTGGGGAGATTGGCTCCACGCCACTCATTGAACACCGCAGGGTGCTTGCGCGATTAACCCTAGGGGATACCCTCAGAGGCTGTTTGAAAAGGTGTCTGGCAGGTTGATTTTGCGTGCGTTCCGTGCAGGCAAAATCAACGTTTAAAACACCGTCTCAGGGTGTCTGGGCTGAGCCTCGCAACTCGGTCACCGATTCCCTAATGTTGTCGCGCTGGTCGGTTCAGGACAAACCGCAGATTCCGCCCAGCTAGAGCGGCGGATGGAGCAATCCGTTGGATCTTGTGACCCAGTCTTGTTACCAGATTCTGATGAGTCAGTGCTCCAGTGCTGGGTTATCAGTTGCGGATTGTCCGTTCCATCTCAGCTTGGACTGACGGAAAACCATCCCTGTGCTGGGTTTGGGGGGCACGGCATAGCGGTGTACCTATAGGTAGCAGTGTTGTTACCGGATTCGGTACAGGCTCAACTTGCCCGTCTCTTAGTTCACTGAGCGTCAGAAATGTAAATAGTTACCGTTTAAAATTGCCTATTTTTTGCGTCTGAACCGATAATTTAAGCTTAAATCATAAGGCAAGCTTATAAAAAATCTTCGATTCATTTAATTTGATGTGTTTGTTCCCTTAGTTCCCCTGGATGCGCGTGATTGCCAGTAACTTGACTAGTGATTTGCATTGCTCTGTGGCCTCACCCAATGCTTCATCCTCTAAGGCCGCTGCTGATCCTGGAAGTCTTGATGACTCGCCAGAGCAAAACACGCTGCTCTTACAACGGTTGCTGGATCGCATCCGCAATTCGTTGGAATTAAATGTGGTGCTGGAAACTACCGTCAACGAATTGGCGGCGGTGTTGTCCTTGGATCGATGCAGCTTTTTATGGTATTTCCCAGATACTCAACGGGTGCAGGTGGTCTGTGAATCTCGCCAAGACCCAACGCTGCCGTCTCATGTGGGTTATCATTCGCTGCACTACTTTGGTTCCTGTGGGACGGCGATCGCCGCAGGCCAGTGGATGATCAATGGCCACACCCCTCCCAGCGAAAACTGGTCATTGATTGCGCGGTTGTCACGGGTGATGGCACAGTCGTCGATTCCAACGACTCAACAGGCCGTACTGGGAGCCACATCCCATGTGTTGATGCCCATTCAAAGTACGCCGCAACGGATTGGGTTTATTGGCTGTTTTAACAGTGCGGTGCGCCAATGGACGGAAACCGAACTGCGATTTTTGCAATCCATGTTGCCGTCGTTAACTAATATTATTCGGCAGGCGCAACTGTACGAACGCACCCAAAAGCAAGCGCAACGGGAGCAATTGGTGAACCAAATCACCATGCAAACCCGTCAAAGTTTTGACCACGAAACGATTTTGACGCAGGCGATCGCCCAACTGTTGGACGCGCTAGAGGTGGATCGCTGCATTGTCCACTTAGTTGAGGGTAATTTTGCCGCTGCCATGGATGGCTCCGTCGCTGCGGGCAATACCGCCAGCGGGTTGCCGCCATTGGCAGACTCAACATTTCGGCGCAAACATTTGTATGAAGTTTGCCGTCCACCGTTTCCGTCATCCATTAGTAACTTCGATACCCACGGCCCCATCACTCAGTGGGTGATCCAACATCGCCAACTGGTCTGCATTCAAGACATTAGCCAAGACCCGCGCATTGGCTCAACCAACCCGGAATACCAAGCCGCTGAGATCCGCTCGTCCTTGGTGGTGCCTGTGCAAGCCAATGGGATTTTGTATGGCATTCTTTATCTGAACCAATGCTCCCATGTCCGCTATTGGTCAAGTAATGATCGGCAATTAGCGCAATCGGTTGCAGATCAACTGGCCATTTCCATCCAACACGCCCACCTATACGACCAAATTCGCCAACAGGCAGCGGCCAGTGCAGCACAGGCGCAAACCCTGTCGGAAACGTTGCAGGAGTTACGCCAAACCCAGGCTCAGTTAATTCAAAGTGAAAAGATGTCGAGTCTGGGGCAAATGGTGGCGGGAGTTGCCCATGAAATCAACAATCCCACCAACTTTATCTACGGCAATATTCCCCATATTCAAGGCTATTTTCAAGATTTATTGGACTTGCTGATGGCCTATCGGCAACGGATGTCCCCAGATGCGCTGGCCGAACTGGAAGCGATCGAAGCCGACATGGATATTAATTTCTTAATCCAGGATTTTCCCCGGATTCTCAATTCCATGCGCTTGGGAGCGGAACGGATTCGGCAAATTGTCGTGTCTCTGCAAAATTTCTCTCGGCTGGATGAATCCCCGTCCAAAACTGTGGACTTGCACCAAGGGTTAGACAGCACCCTGACGGTGTTGCAGAGTCAGATTCGTGCTGATATCTCAGTGGTGCGGCAGTATGGCGACCTGCCACCCGTGGAATGCTATCCCGGCCAACTGAATCAGGTGTTCATGAGTTTGTTGATGAATGCGATTGAGGCGTTGAGCAATTACCCGCGATCGCAAAAGATGATTACGATTCGTTCTACCTATTTGCGGGAACGCAATTGGGTGCGGATCGTGATTACCGACAATGGGCCTGGGATTCCCCCGGTGATTCAGTCCAAGATTTTTGACCCCTTCTTTACCACCAAACCCATTGGTCAAGGCACGGGCTTGGGGCTATCGGTGAGCTACCAAACGGTGGTGAAGCAGCACCGAGGCTTGTTGCTCTGCCGTTCTCAACCAGGACAGGGAGCCGAATTTATTATTGAGATTCCGGTGCAGTTTAGTTAGTCCCGGTTTTGGGTGGAACTGCTGAGAGACGAGTGTGAAAATAAAATCCCCAATCACACGGTAAGGGCGAACGAACCTGTAGGGGCGAACTGCCGTTCGCCCCTACAAATTTCTTTACAGATTTATGTTAGGTAAATGATTGATCTGCCAATCCCTGACCACAACTGGTGATAGGGGATTTACAATTGCCGATCGCTAGGGCTAGTGTATGAAGAAATGTTTGTATTTTCGTTGCGATCGCGGTTTTCTGCATCCCATGGCTTAGATGAATGATAGACTAGCTGCAAATTTCAGCCCGGTTATTGTCGGGTTGCTGGACGGCTGACTCGATCAATCAAAGACCCATCAGCTTGTCCCCCGCCCCCTAGCCATAGGGGATGATTGAATGGGGATGATTGAATGATGTTGGGGAAATTGCCAGATGGTCTGCAACTGTCTGACCTGCAACTGTCTGATCTGCAACTGTCTGACCTGGAACTGTTCACACCCTTGATCAACCGCACCATCATGATCACTACTTTTGCCGCTACACGCCTACCCCATGTCCCCGCATCAGCGGAAATGGGCGATCGCCTGCCCCGATCAACCTGGACTGATCGACTCCAATGGGCGGCCTGGTGCTTGGGTTGTGTCAGTGCTGTTGGCAGTTTGGCTATCGCCACATCGGTGCAGGCACAACAGACGGCGACCTCCAATACCTTGCCGCCGCCACCCGTCACCTTTGGTACGCCCCTCCAGTCGGCTCCGCCCCCAGCACCACCTGCGGAGTATGATTTCCGTGCCCCCCGTCCGGTGGCTCCCACCTATGCGCCACCGCCGCCCAGTTTCCCCTCCTACTCTGCGCCCAGCACCTACCAACCGGGGCGATACATGGTATTTGTCAACGGTAATTCACCCATGTTGTTGGATCAGGTGAAACGGGTGGAACCGGGGGCATTTTTGCGATCGATGAACGGTAGCACAATTATTCAAGCTGGACGCTTTGCCCAAGTGTCCAATGCCAGAGTCCGAATCAGTGAATTGGAATCCATGGGCATTGGTGCCCGAATTGCTGAAGTCCCCGGCGAATCTAGTCCTGGTATGGCTCCCCCACCGTCCACTGTCGCCCCTGCTGCGCCCGTTGGTGCTGCCCCCTCCGGTTTGGAAGCTCCCATGGCCGATGGCAGTAAAGGATACTTTGTCGTGATTCCGGGCACAGAGGCCGAACTCTCCGGTGTGGCCAGTCAAATTAGCCAGATGGGTTTGGGGTCAGGGGTACGTCAGGGTAGCAATCCCTATGGCCCTCACATTGCAGTTGGCCCCTTCGGTAGACGTGATGCCGCCGAAAGCTGGCAACGCTACCTGCGGAGTAATGGCATGAAAAATGCGCGGGTGTTTTTTCAACGCTGATGATGTCACAGGAGGCGGATCAGCGGTTGTGGGGTGATGCCTCCAACGGTGACACAAAGCTAAACCCATCTGACTGAGTTCCGCAAGGTGTAGGGGCGGGTTGTGTCGTCAAATTCACAATTCTAGCGAGAGTTGCTCGGCTAAACCCGCCCCGACGTAGATCTATCGCTATGGTTTAGATCGACGAAATGAACCCTGAACGGCTTTGGGACAGGTATGACTAATGGGCAGTTAGCTTTACAGCCGATCGCAGATAGCCCACACCACTGTAAGCAGCGATAATCAAGCGGCGGGCGTATTTCACGTTTGGGGGAGGGGCGGTTAAAACCGCATCTACAAGAACTAAACCCGCCTACGCGGGTTTCAAAACCCTTAGTCCGCGTAGGCGGACTTTGTTTGTATAGCCGCGAATTCTATTCGCCCGGATGTATCCCCCAACTGTTGGATACGCCCTCAATCGGCTATAACAATGCTCGCAAAACGGATTCTTTGGTAATGTAAGGAAAGGGATACTTGACCAGATCAACGCCTAAAAATGGGCAAAGTTTTTCCCATGTTTCCCCTGCACAAATATTGATAATCAATAAATCATCGGGGCGATTGTAAAAATAATCTTTGACATTCTTCAGGTGTAAATCATAAACATAGGCCATGCGATCGCGATTAAACTCATAGCACCCATACACCGTTCCCCGTAAAAATCGCCGCATTTCCAAATGGGTTTGAAACTTCGGATTCTCATCATTGGGTTCACTAAACGCAGGCCGATTCAACATATGCCTTTCCAACGAAGTCAGCCAATTGTCTTTATCGCGAATCGTCAGGATGAACTTACTATTGGGGAATTGCTGATCTAACTGGGGATAAAATGCCGCTACTGTAATGTCAGTGATGGCATCAAACTGTTTCAACAAGGTTAAATCATACATTCCTGTTGTCAGTTCGCGTAACGTCGTTTCATCATCGGGGTAGTGAATCGCCTTAAAACCGAGTGTCAATAAGGCACTGGTTAAACTTTTAGTCCCCGTGCGGCTGAGGCCAATGCCAAAGATTTTTGAGCCAGTTTGATTCGAGTCCGTTTGATTGGAGCTACTTTGATTCGAGTCAGTTTTAACTGACTTTGTAGCAGGCTCAAACCGATGAATTTGCCAAGTCCATTGTTGGTTGGCTTGGGCAGTCACCTCGTCCAGTTGCAATTCAGATTGTTGAGGTAAATTGAGCTGACTAATCGCTGTTGCCGCAATGTCTGGCAGATGCTCAATATAGTGGGCAACCTCGGCTAATGGGGCATCGTCTTTGACGCGATCGCGGGTATAGTTGACCGCATACTGGGCAATGACATAATCCAAATCATGCTGATTTTTTTGCCAAAATGCTTCAGCCAGATTCAGTTCTGTGCGATGTTCTGGAATCCGGCTACGGAGTTCGCGCAGTGCCAGTTTAGCGAAGATGTGATCGTAGGATTGAAAATAATCATGAAAAATCCGAAAACACTTAAATGACTTCGTTTGTTTTAAATTAGCTAGGGCAAATGAGCGCAGCCGTGATTCTGGTCTGAGGATGTAGCGTTCGTCATTTTCGGGCGGATGAATCTGTTGCATTTCCCGCACGACATCAATGCGAGTAATATGAATGCCTTGGTGAATCTGCCCTCTGAATTTATCTAAAACATAGCAATCAACATAGGGCAAATCATTGCGTTGTAGAAACGGCTGCATGTCTTCTAAAATCAGACAATCCGCATCCATGAATACCACGAAATCACAGTCATAGTTGATTTTCAGCATGTGATTGACGGCATTCCAAAATGGTTTGATGTTTTCAATCCGATGGATGCGATCGGGTTGGATGTATTTGATTGCTAAATCAAGGGCGAGGTCGGTTGTACGTTCTCCAATGGTTCTAAAGACTAAATCGATCGTTTTCATGAAAATTTATCTAGCGGTTTTCCGATTTATCAGGTGTGACCAAGTAGCCCCAAATCCCACTGGTTAAGGGGGCGAGTAAAGTGGTCATCGCCCACTCCACCGCAAGCAGCTATGTAGCAATTGTCAAAATAAAATACAGCATTTTTCAGTGCCGTGTCCCTACGCCTATCACGGGGATATTATTTTGCCGCCACGCCCTCAGCGGACATCGTAGCCAAACAAATTAGGGTCTACGTCGCCCAGTTTCAGGTCAGCGAGGCCATACTCAGCCCAACGGCGATTCACGAGGTCAGCGGTATCGGGGTCGGGTTTGAGTTCCGGACTCCAGGGGCGATCGGTTTCGGGGAAGACTTTGGTGGTGGCATCAATGCCCATGCGGCTACCCAGTCCGGGTTTTTCGGTGGCAAAGTCGAGCCGATCGAAAGGGTTGTCGGGCAGGATGAAGACATCGCGGGCAGGGTCAACTTTGGACGTGATCGCCCACACCACTTGGCGCGGGTCGCGGATGTTGATGTCTTTGTCTACAACGATGACAAATTTGGTGTAGCTAAATTGGGGCAGCGCACTCCAGAAGGCGAAGGCGGCGCGACGGGCTTGACCGGGGTAGGTTTTGTCGATGGAGAGGACAGCGGCTTTGTAGCTGAGGGCTTCCATCGGCAGGAAGAAATCGACAATTTCCGGCACCTGTTGGCGCAGGATCGGGGTGTAGATGCGGTTGAGGGCGATCGCCATCATCGCATCTTCCTTGGGAGGCCGACCGCTGAAGGTGGTGAGATAAATCGGGTCTTTGCGGTGGGTCATGCAGTGGAACCGGATCAGCGGTGCCGCTTCATTCACGCCACCGTAATAGCCCATGTGATCCCCCGCCGGCCCATCTGCCGCCGTTTCTCCAGGGGTAATCGTTCCTTCCAAAACAATTTCCGAGGCGGCAGGCACTTCCAAATCCACCGTCTTACACTTGGCTAAGTGCAACCCAGATCCACCATACAGTCCGGCAAACAGCCATTCCGACAAATCCACAGGTAAGGGCGTAGCCGCCGCCATGATCACCAAGGGATCCACCCCGATCGCGATCGCCACCTCCAGTTTTTTTCCCTGCTCTGCCGCCTTCCGCAGGTGCCGCGTCGCTCCCCGCACCGAGAGCCACTGTACCGTCATCGTATTTTTGGACTGCAATTGCAACCGATACACCCCCACATTGGGAATCCCCGTCTCGCAGTCCTTGGTAACCATCAGTCCCAAGGTCAACACCTTGTTGGCATCACCGGGGTAAACGTGCAACAGCGGCAGTTGGGTTAAATCCACCGCCTCATCCTTCCGCACCACCTGCTGACAGGCGGGAAATAGGTCGCGATCAGGTTTGGCCTTGACCACATCCCACAGCACCTTGCCCAACTCCACCGCCTGTTCAATTTTCTTCGGCGGACGGGGTTGGTACAGCAACGCCAGCTTTTTGCCCAAGCCTTCCAGATCCTCCGGCTTGTCCATGTTCATTGCCCAACAGACCCGCTCCACTGTCCCCATCAGGTTCACCGCTACGGGATACGGGGAACCCTTAACGTTCTCAAACAGCAACCCTGGCCCGCCGCTCTGCAACAACCGATTGGCAATTTCGGCAATTTCTAAATGGGGGTCAACGGGGACTGTAATCCGCCGCAACTGTCCCCGTTGTTCCAACAGATTAATAAAACCTCGCAAATCTCTGGCCATGGTTGAAGCAGCAACGATAGTTTTAACTTTGTAAATCCCTCTTCCTGTACCCAATCCATAGGGTGGACTGTATTTAAGTTGCACATTGCGTTAGCACATGCATCCAACCCAATACATCGACCAGCAAATCCATCAAACAACTGGCATCAAATTGGCATCAACATCAAACTGGCATCAAACTGGCATCAAGCAACTGGGTTGTAGCGACACAGACGGCTGGAGGGACGGAGTGTAGCGATCGCCAACCTAGCCGCTGTAATTGGTGACAATCTAGATTGCTCAGTCATTAGCTGGCTCAGTTATGGCTCAATCTTCAGTCATAGCTCAATCGGTGGTGTTTTCAGAGACTGTTTGACAAGTGGCCTAAAAGGTTGATTTTGCCTGCACCTCGCGCAGGCAAAATCAACCTTTTAAAACACCCTCTCAGATCCGATCATCCCTGAGGCCATGGACGGAGCCAGTCAGGTTAAAGCCAAGGTCGTTGAGGGCACTTATCGCAAGCCTAACCATGTGAACAAATCCTGACGGGTGAACAGTTCCAGGAGCAGCAACGCCACAAATCCCACCATGGCAAATCGCCCATTAATTTGTTCAGCATAGGCCGTCCAGCCGAAACCTGGTTCAGGGGTAGTGGATGGGGTCACCGGACTTTCTGCGGCAGTTTCAGGGGTAGGGGGGGTTGGTTCAGCAGTCACAGGCTCAAGGTAAATAAAGGATGCAAAAAAGTTTACAAAGACAGGGAGATTATAACCTGTTTCACCCCCTGACTATCTCCTGTAAGGAATCAACGCTGCCATCAATCCAGTTCGCTCACTCACTCAGATTGGGGACAATTGGGCTAAATTCCGAGAAAATGAACAATCACATATCCTCTCCACCCCAGCAGTTCAATGGCACGTTTCACCCCCTATACCCTCCAACTCCAAATCAGTCGGATGTTTGCCAGTGGTCAAGCCTTCTTTGCCACGATTAAGGTGCAAGATTGGTTGCGCCAACATCAGCAGAACCCCGATGAGTATGAAATTTTGTTTCACCAACATCCAGCCCCACCGGGATCGGATTTGGTGATTGCAGTTGAGATTGAGTTAAAGCGAAAGGACGGACAACCGGTTGATCCCTGGTTGCAACAAGCTCTGCGGGATGGTGGTTGACCGGGGTCAAGGGATGGGAATGCCCTGATTTTAATTGCCACTCCCCCAATGGCAAGATGCGACCGGCGATCGCCGCTGCCCAATTGTCAAGTGAACTTTTTTAACTATCTGGGTAGGAATTCACCGCCATTCCTTGACATCAGAATTGAATTCAGTAGAGTGTTTAGTATCTTAAATTGACTATTTCCATCCATTTCCATCTATTGGAGGATGGCAACGTCTAAAAGTCTCACGCTCACTGACTTTCAGGCAAATAGCGGTTAGTCGCTGTTTCGGGTCAATAATGCTTTGTCTTTGGGCTACGGGTGCGTTTGCGGTAGGGCTGCCATTGTGAATCGGAAATTTTTGCTGATTTGGCGATCGCGGGGCTGATTTGGCGATCGCGGGGATCGTTGCTCATGCAGGATTTCAACACGGTCGCCTAAATGTAACCATCCATACCTTTGCAGGGCACGATGTCAGGTAACCTCGCTAGGCTTATGGGTGATCACAGCCGCCGGAATGGTGAATCCAGCATGACAATCGTGGATGAGAGTGATGAATGAATCGGCTGATATCTCCTTAGCGAGCCAGACTTTGGCAGAATTAGACAGGGTAGAACCAGCAGTGGATGCTGGTCTGTCTAGTCACCCGTCTAACGAAATGTCTGGGATGTCTGCCAACGGTGATCAGGCAGACTGGGTATATGGGTCTCATCGTTCCACCGCTGACCAGTCCACGTCTGACAGTTTTGCTTCTGACAGTTTTGCTTCTGATAGGTTTGCTTCTGATAGGTTTAGTTCCGGTTCCTCTAGTGCCGCTAGTTCTAGGGCATATCCGTCTAGTTCGCATCGTCCTCAACCCCATCCGTCTCAACCCCATTCCCCGACCATGGCTATAGAGCAACAACCAACACCTGTACCCTCCATTGATGCTTTGCAACGGCAAAATCAAGACCTGTTGGAGTGGATTGCTCAGTTAGAAGCATCGTTAGGGGAATGTCAACAGGCATTGCACATGCAGATGGAGCGATCGCAGGCACAGGATCAGCTCTTGGCACAACGGGGGCAGGACTTGGCGGAAACCCAAGACCAGATGAAACGGTTATTTCAAGAGTTGGAGTCCTCGCACCAAACTAGCCAACGGCAACAGGTGTTGGTGGAAACCCTCACCCAAAAACTAGCTGCTAGCCAATCCCAAATCGCCCAACTGGAACGGGATTGTACCCTGGCGCAACAACGGTACGACGAGCAAGCACAGCACTTGGCTCAGGCAGAAAGCATCAGCCATGATTTACGGGCACGGCTCTATCGCCAGCAACGCTACACGCTGCAATTCAAAGCGGCGTTGGAAAAATGTTTGGAGCGATCGCACCGCCATGACCAGACCAGTTCGGAGTCGGGTGCCCTAAATGGGATCGCTAGTGCGGAAAGTTTCTCGATCGAAACCATGCTCGACGAATTGGCCGAACCCTCTGAGTCGGGGTACCCCAAAGCCAAACCCGTGCAACCGTGGACGGCTGAATTGGATCCGTCGGAAATGGAAGCGGATGAGTTTCTGGAGTCTGTTCCCGGTACACCTGCCTTTACCGCACCTGACGACGCAGACATTACCGCCATTGTTCAGTCAGCCGATGTTCAGTTAGCCGAGATGCAGTCAGCCGGGATGCAGACTGTGGAACTGGCGGAACTGCCCCCAGTCTCCACATCTGAACCCAACCAGCCGCTGCAATCCGTGCCATCAGCCGAAACCGTTACACGGGTAGACTCTGGCAACAGCGATCCTTGGTCGTTGTTGGATGCCAACACCCTGGAATGGACAACCGCCACCGCCGATGTGGGGCCAGAGGTGAGTGACGACATCAAAAAGCTGTTGGATGAAATGCTTCAGTCGGCTTCGGAATTGTTGGGGCCGGAGTTAACAGAGGCTAACCTAGCCGAGAATGTATCGGATCTCAACGTACCCAACTTCAACCTGCCAGATGCAGCCGCAGGAACGGCACCAGTGTCTTTACCAGTGACGGCTGAACAGCCCCCGATGGACAACCATCCCAGTTTGCCTCGCCCCGGTGCTGCTGTGGAGGGGGGACATGGGGTACAGGCTCCATTGGCTGAATTACAGTCTCAGGAATTACAGTCCCAGGAATTGCAAATCCTAGTTCCGCAGGTGCTGTCAGTGCCTCCGGTGTTTGCCTCAACCGATGTTGAGAGGGAGGCAACCCAGCAGGTTCATCCCAGTATGCAGTCCATGGATGCCCCGCTGGCGGATGTGATTCAGTTGCCAACTGCCACCGCTGCGTCGGCGGATCAGCCTGCTGCAACGGCTAACGGAATCATGCCAACGCCTCCGTCGCCAGTGATTCCGTTCCCAGGCGTGCAGGTGCAACCATCCCCAGCCGCGATCGCGGAACCAGGGGATCTGACACAACCGCCTGCATCCACCACTTCATCGACTACTTCATCCACCAGTGGATTTAACCAACCTTCGGTGTTGTCGATTTTATCCAATGTCTCCAGTCCATCCCACCAGGAAGCAGTCAGCGCAACCGCCGACCAGCCCCTACCCTTGCCGGAGCGATCGCCCTTCCCAGAACCTGCACCGCCCAAGGTCAGCCCCTCTAGTAATTCCTGGCGCGAGTTGCTCACGCTGAAAACCCAGTTGTTGGCAAATACCTCATTCGGCAGTGCCTTCAGCCCCGAATTGGCCACCGCCGCCGCATCTGGAGCATCGCCGTCCTCTCTCCCAGGTAACGATCCCCAATTGGTCGGAGCCACTACCCCCCCACCAACCGAGGCTAAATCCGCTTCCCCCTCGCCTCTGCTCTATCCCACTCGTTCCGGCAAGAAGATTAAATCACTAGCGGCGATCGACCTGCCTTCCTTCCCACGTAAGGGATAGGTTTAGGTGATGGGTCGTTGAAACTGCTGTCGCGGAGGGCTGTTTAGCCCCCTAAATCCCCCAATTCTGGG
>CAZJZR010000034.1:0-13346 GCA_964550475.1 uncultured bacterium | reverse complement strand
TTGTAAATATCGTCAAGGAGAGTCATGGGGATGAATGGCAGAGCGGGATGAATGGTAAAGAAAACGCTATCTGGGAAATCTTCAAACTGAGAGCAGTGCAATTCTGAGACTATTTTGGCAAAACCTGCTTACAACTACTATGCTTACAACTACTATAGGTGGTGATTAGTGAAGCCTAAATGGTCTTTCAGGCGAAGGGCGATCGCCTGGGAAATTTAAATGACGTTCAGCTTAGGCACCATGGACAACAGCATCCAGCTATGATGATTGGGGGGAATCAGGGCATCTACAGTTGTTTGATCGTCATTCGTTGATCGTCGTTTGTTAACTGAACCCTTGCCTCACCCAAGCCTCTCAGTGTTCGTTATGCTTCCACTGCGTTCCTGGAAAGCTCGACTATACAGCCGTCAACACCGCCCAATCCCTCGGATGTGGACTTCCCTGATCATTGGCACCCTGACAGGTGTGATGGGGCTGGAATTAGTGGGAATCGGCATCACACCGTTGCGGAATCGCGCGATCGCCCAAGTTGTCCTCGACGGTTCATTGGGGCCTAGTGGTTCACTGACAGGGCCGAATTACACGATCGAGGAAGCCTACGGAGTAATCCGTCAGCAAAACCTATTCCACAGTTTTTGGCAGTTTAATTTACCCAATCCGGGTGATAGTGCCAGTTTTCTCAGTAGCTCCGGCATTCGCAACATCCTGGCTCGTGTTACCGGAAACACCCAATCCTACATCAATGGCCAAATCAGTGCGGGAGCCGTCAACCTGTTTCTGATCAACCCCAATGGGATTATCTTTGGTCCCAGCGGTTCACTCAACGTCGGCGGCTCCTTCATCGCCAGCACGCTGGATACGGCAGTCTGGCCAAGTGGTGCCCAATTTAGTGCCAGAAATTTTGATAATCCTCACTCCAGTCTGCTCAGTTTTGCAGGCGATCCCAGCGGCTTCTTAGCTGCCTTGCGAACACCGGGGCCTGTGGGAGCGGGGTATGATCTGATCTCCGGTGCATACAGTCCTAGCACCACCACCACCAACCTATCCGTTCCGGATGGTCAGAGCCTCCTGTTGATTGGTGGCGACGTATTTCTAAACAAGGCCAATTTGACCGCACGGGGGGGACGGATTGACTTAGCGGCAGTGCGGTCTGGGGGGACTGTCGATCTGAGTTACTCCAGCCAAAACGTACCGATTTTAGAGCGATTCAACCCCATTTCCGGCACCAATCTAGCTGGCACCAACTTATACAGTGCGGACAGCTACTTAGATGTCAGTGCCACCGGAACTGATGCAGGCACGATTCAACTGCAAGCTGGATCGATGGATTTGGACAACACCACCTTAGATGCGGGCAGTTTTCGGGGTGGAGCGGGCAGTTCTGGCTTTGCTGGCAGGGTTGACCTGACCGGCTGGGAGGACATTACCGTTCGCAATAACAGTCGGCTGTATGCCGATAGCACCAATAACAATTTGAGTAATTGGGGTGTTGTTGCGATTGAAGCGTTAGCGGGATCAGTGACGCTAGACAGCACCCACATTAATGCCGAGAATTTTGGCACGGGCTATGCGGGGGATATTGTCATTAGTGGAGGCGATCGCGTCAGCCTGCTCAACGACAGCAGGATTCTCAGCACAGGCAACAATAGCCGCATTGCCATTGGCGGTGGGCTAACCTCCAGGGTGCAAGCCAATCAGGTGACGCTTCGTAATTCCCAGATTAATACCCGGAACTCCTTGGATTTCGGTACCGCTGGCTACATTAGCATCAGTGCCCTCGACCAACTGGAGCTGACCAATACAACCATCGATAACCAAGGCACGGATGGTCAGGTAACCCTGGGAGCGGGATCGCTGGACGTGGATTTTTCCCCGCGCACGCTCACCATTGCCAACTCCACCATCAACACTGCCCTAACGACGCAACCCAACAGTGCTGCCACCGCTGGCCGGATTCAAATCACCGCATTAGACCAGATGCAGATTACGGATAGCCGCATCACCAGCATCGTCGCGAGCGGAATTGATGGCACCGCTGGCACCATTACGCTAGAAACCGTATCCGGGGATCTGCAACTGACTGGCGTGACCTTAAACACCAGCAACGATAGCACCGGACTGGCAGGCAAAATTAATCTGACTGGCGAGAATGTGTCGATTTTCAATAGCCAGATCACTAGCCGCAGTGATAATGATTTGCTGGAGTTTAGCAGCATTGCGATCGCGGCCACCGCTGGTTCCACCCTAATCGACAACAGCATTATCAGCACCAGCAACTTTGGTAACGATGCCACACCGGATGAAGCGGGCTATGCAGGCGACGTAGCCATTACTGCCCGTGACCAACTCTTGATTCAAAACAATAGCCAAATCTTGAGCCAAGGCAACTTTGGCCTGATTTATTTGGGCAGCAGTTCCTACAACGATTTTTCCCCCAACAGCATTGTGATTGATCGGTCTACCTTGGGAACCGCCAATGAAATTGGGGTGGGCAGAGCCGGTAATATCACCATCGATGCCGTGGGCACGGTGACCATCCGCAATCACAGTTCTGTCTACAGTGACATGGACAAAGCGGCGAATGCAGGCAATATCTTCATCCAAGGCAATGGCGGCGTATCGATCAGCGATAGTGAGATGACCAGCAAAGCCTTGTCCACTAACTCAACTGGAACCGCTGGCAAGATTACCATCCTGGCACCAACCGGGGCGATTGACTTTAACAACGCTACCCTTAGTAGTTCCAGCGAGCAAGGTTCGGGGGTGGCTGGAACCATCAAGGTTAGTGGCGCAACCGTGGCGATTCGGAATAGCAGCCTGACTAGCCGCAGTGATAATGATTTGCTGGAATTTAGCAGCATTGCGATCGCGGCCACCGCTGGTTCTACCCTGATCGATAACAGCACCATCAGCACCAGCAACTTTGGTAACGCCGCCACACCAGATGAAGCGGGTTATGCCGGCGACGTAGCCATTACCGCCCGTGACCAGCTCCTGATTCAAAACAATAGCCAAATCTTGAGCCAAGGCAACTTTGGTTTGATTTATTTGGGCAGCAGTTCCTACAACGATTTTTCCCCCAACAGCATTGTGATTGATCGGTCTACCTTGGGAACGGCCAATGAAATTGGGGTGGGCACAGCCGGAAATATCACCATGGATGCTGTGGGGATGGTGACCATCCGCAGTCTCAGTTCTGTCTACAGTGACATGGACGAAGCAGCGGATGCAGGCAATATCTTCATCCAAGGCAATAGCGGCGTATCGATCAGCGATAGTCAGATTACCAGCAAAGCCTTGTCCGATACGTCAACTGGACAGGGGGGCAACATCACCATTGTGGCTCCAACGGGGGCGATCGCAGTGAATCGCTCCGAGATCAATACCTCCACCGACGAGGGCTTTGGTGCCGCTGGCAGCATTGACATCAGCGGCCAAAATGTCGCCCTCTTCAACAGCAACATTACCAGTCGTAGTTATAACAACCTCGATCAGTTTGGCACCGTACAGATAACCGCCACAACAGGTTCCTTAACCCTGAATAATGTGTTTCTGAGCACGAGCAACCTTGGTGATGGCTTGGCTGGAGACATTAGCCTCACCGCCCGTGATCAAGTCGCTTTGGTGAATAATACCGAGGTATTCAGCCAAGGGGATTCCGGACTGATTTTTATTGGTGCGGGTTCCTACAGCAGCATCACACCCAACAGTGTCGTGATTGACCAATCCACCGTCCAAACCAACAGTCGGGGCAAGGACTTCGCAGGAGATATTGGCATTAGTGCGACCAACCAAGTGGCGATTCTCAACAACAGCCAGATTTTTAGCCAAGGGAATTTCGGACGGATTTTCATTGGAGCTAGCCAGTTTTCCGCTGTGTCGCCGCAAACCTTGACGATTAGCAATTCCGAATTAAATACGGTGAATGTTGATCCAGGGCGGGCGGGGGATATCAGTCTGGTGGCAGCGAATCAGTTGGCGATTACCAATAGTCAGATTTTTAGTGATACGGGAGGAGTGGCCAATGCGGGAGAGATTACGGTCAGGGCGGGAGGAAATTTGGCGATCGCCAATAGCCAACTCACCAGTTCCGTTGGGGTCGGCGCAACGGGCAACGGCGGCACGATCAACCTGTACGGTCACTCCATCTTCCTCAGCAACGGTGCCCAGGTGAAAACGTCCACGGCTGGGGCCGGCAATTCAGGCAACATCAACGTCTACGCGATCGACCAATTCAACCTAGATGGGGCTGGCACCGGACTGTTTGCCACCACCGAATCCGGCTCCACCGGAACCAGCGGCAGCATTTTTGTTGACCCGATCGCCGTTAACATCACCAATGGCGCAGGAATGTCTGTCAATAGCCAAGGCAGCGGCAACGGCGGCAACCTCACCCTCTATGCGGGGAATTTGACCCTGAGTAATGGCGCGTTTCTCACCGCTGCCACCGCCAGTGGTCAGGGCGGCAATATCAACCTCTTGATCCAAAATCTGCTACTGATGCGCCATGGCAGTCTGATTTCCGCCACCGCAGGCGGCACGGGTAATGGCGGCAACATTAACCTAGCCGCCAAGTTTGTTGTGGCGGTGCCGGGGGAAAACAGCGACATCATTGCCAACGCCTTCCAAGGCAAGGGTGGCAGCATTAACATCACCACCCAAGGCTTGTTTGGCATCGACTTCCGTCCTCGCCTTACCCCCTTCAGCGACATCACCGCCAGTTCCGACTTTGGTTTGCAGGGTACCGTGGCGATTAGTACCCCCGATGTGGATGTGCAGAGTGCCCTGTCCCAATTGGCAGGGAATTTTGTCAATCCGGATCAACTGGTGGCGGGGAGTTGTATTGCCCGTCGCAATGCCAGCCAGGGCAGTTTTGTCGTGACGGGTACGGGCGGCTTACCCACCACCCCCTACGATGATGGCATCAGTAGTCGCTATGAGGTGATGGGAGTCCGGGGTGGCGCGATCGCCCACAGTCCCACCCCTCCATCCGCAACCCCATCCACAGCCTCATCCCTGCCCCCGCCAACCACCCCACCCACGGTATCCACCTGGAAATCTGGGGATCCCGTCCAGGAAGCCAGCGGCATCACCATCACCCCCGATGGACGTAAATTTTTAGGCTCCTGGGAACAAGCACGGGCGATCGCGTCTCCGGATATGTTAATTTGCCAATGAAAAATTGTGGATAGTGGATGGTGGATGGTGGATGGTGGATGGTGGTGAGTGATAAGTGATGAGTGAGCATCGTTTAGGGAGTTGCGACAAAATAATATCCCCGTCATAGGCATAGGGACACGGCATTGTGTCATCAGATGCAAGGTTAGCCCCCTAACCTTGCCATCAATTTATGCCTCTTATCCTCACTCGTAGGATGCGTATGGCCTTCGGCATGGCTTCGCTAAAGCCTTAGCGTAACGCATCAATCGCTTGGATAACGGTGCGTTACGGCGGTGCCTAACGCACCCTACGCCTCAGATTCACAGATAGGGACATGGCTAAGTGTCATAATCTGGGGGCATAGCTTAATAACCGATGACACATTGCCGTGTCCCTAGAGGTAGCGGTGTGGGTACATGATTTATCTACAAATCCCTCACCCACCCACTCACTCACTCCCCCACTCCCCCACTCCCCTACTCACCCTCCCACTCCATCCACCATCCACTATCCACTATCCACTATCCACCCTATCCACTCCGACTCCCCCCACCATGCCCCAATGGGATAAATTCAAACAACAACTCTGGAATTGGCGAGGCGTGTGGGTGACGGCTCCGGGGGTGGCGGGCGTGTTGTTGCTGATCCGGTTGCTGGGTTGGATGCAGGTGTTGGAGTGGATGGCGTTTGACCAGTTTTTTCGCTGGCGGCCACCGGAGCCTGCCGATCCCCGTGTGGTGATTGTGGGGGTAACGGAGCAAGATCTGAATCAATTGCAACGATGGCCGACTGATGACGCAACGTTGGCAACGGCGATCGCCCAAATCCAAGCCCAGCAACCCCGCGCCATTGGGTTGGACTTGTACCGCAACTTTCCGATTGATCCGGGTTACGCCGATCTGGAGCAACTGTATAAACGCAGCCCCAATTTGATTGGCATTACCAAAAAAGGCGGCAGCAATCAGCAGGGGCGGGTGGATCCGCCAGCGGTTTTGCAAAATTTGGGACAAGTCGCCGCCAATGACGTGATGATTGATGGCGATGGCAAAATCCGGCGTGGCTTGTTGTACTGGACGAGTGAAGATGGCGACGCGCTGGAAAGTTTAGGGTTTCGCCTCGCGTTGATTTACCTGGCGGCTAAGGGAATTCAGCCACAGCCAGGGTCTACCGCTAGCAATCCGCCGCTGAAATTGGGCAATGCGGTGTTTCCCTTCGTAGAACCCAATGATGGCAGTTATGTGAATGCCGATGCCGGGGGCTATCAGATGATCCTGAATTGGCGGGGGCCTGCGGGGAGTTTCCACACCGTTTCTCTGACGGATGTGTTGCAGGGACGGGTGCCTGCGGAGACGTTCCGCGATCGCGTCGTGCTCTTAGGCACCACTGCCGAAAGCCTGAAAGACCTGTTCTACACCCCCTACAGCGGCACCTCCATCACCACCCCGGAAAAAATGGCTGGCGTGGAAATTCAAGCCACCATTGCCAGTCAAGTGATCAGCGCGGCCTTGACCAATCGCCCCCTGATTCAAGTCTGGTCAGACTGGGCTGAGTTGAGTTGGATTGTCGGCTGGTCTACGGTGGGGGCGGTGGTGGCGTGGATCTTACGCGCACCAGAAAAGAGCATTATCGCCCTCAGTTTGCTGGAAGGGACATTAATTGTCGGGGCATATTTGGCCTTTTTGCAGGGCTGGTGGATTCCCGTCGCCCCCGCCGCGATCGCCGTTGCCAGTTCCGCCATTGCCATCACCGGATACATTGCCAGCGTGGAACGGCGCGATCGCCAAACCATCATGACCCTCTTCGGCAAGCACGTCACACCCAAAATTGCCGATATCATCTGGCACGATCGCCATCGCCTCATTAGCAAAGGGCGGCTCATGGGGCGCAAAATGACCGCTACCGTCTTGTTTTCTGACCTGCAAGATTTCAGCAGCATTGCCGAACAACTCGACCCCGAAAGCCTGATGTCGTGGCTGAATGAATGCATGGATGCCATGTCCAAACTGGTGTTATCCCATGATGGCGTGGTGGATAAGTTCATCGGTGATGCGGTGATGGCCGTGTTTGGTGTGCCGATTGCCCACACCAATCGAGAGGAAATTGCCCAAGATGTGCAGAATGCCATCCTCTGCGCGATCGAAATGGGTAAAACGTTGCAGGAGTTGAACCGCAAATGGCAAGCCCAAGGTCGCCCCACCACCGCCATGCGAATCGGCATTTCCACAGGCACCGTCATCACAGGCAGTTTGGGGGGACAGCAACGCCTGGACTATACCACCCTCGGCGATAGCGTCAACGTGGCGGCGCGGCTGGAAAGTTACGATAAATCCGTTGGGACTGGAATTTGCCGTATTCTAATTAGTGAAGACACCTATCGGTATATCCAAGGGCAATTTGCCACTCAATTCATTGGTACGGTGCAATTGAAGGGTCGTCAGCAACCCACCAACATCTATCAGGTTTTGCTAGAATCGCAGTCCTTGGACTCGTGACACAAACCCGATTCATGCCTATGAACTGTTCCAAATCCTCAACATCTCCGTTGCTAAAATCCACGTCTGGACACGCTCTGTTTGTAAAATTTAAACCCGTGAAATTTGCAACGATTGGACTCAGCCAACTCGCGATCGCGGCTCTGCTCACCCCATGGTTGCTTCCCCTCGCCCCCGCCCTCGCCCAATACAAGCCACCCCAACGCCCTAGCCCCATCCGCACTGACGGTACTGGTTCACGCGGCTGTGAAAAAACGCCGACGGTACCGCTGACGCTGTTAGTGCCCAATAATCACGATGGCTGGACTGTGGCGGCACGTCCCACCCTGGCGTGGTATATGCCAGAAGCCCGGACGGTGGAAATTGCGTTGACAGAACCGGGTGTACCCAAACCGTTGCTGATTAAGCAACTGGACGCGCAACCAGGGATTGCCCAAGTAACCTTACCCGCCGATGCGCCGGAGTTGGTACCAGGGAGAACTTATCGCTGGTCGTTGGCGATGATTTGCAATCCCAAACGGCGTTCGGCGGATGTGTTTGCCCAAGCGTGGATTAAACGGGTGGATGCCTCCGCTGACCTCACCCGTCAATTGGCTGGCACCAAATCCGATCGCGATCGCTCCCGCGTCTTTGCTCAGAACGGATTGTGGTACGATGCCTTGGCGGCGATCGCCACCGCTCACACAACCCATCCCAAGGACACAAGCGTTCGGGATGAGTTGCTGACGCTGTTGGAACAGGGCGGTTTAACGCGGGTGGTTACCAAAGAACGCCAACAGTCCCAAAACCGAGCCAGTTCCGAATCCTCTGTCTCCACGGGTTCCCCACGCCGCATTCCAGGTGACGGTCGCTAACAACTTCAGTTGTTCAACGTCCCGAACAAGGGGCTAAAGCCCCTTGTTCGGGACTGATGACGGATTGCTATAGGCCAATCCACTGTCCCCCAAGCCAGCAGCAATCTGGGATTAATCGGCTGTACCTCATGGATATGAACAGAGCGATATGCAGTTGAGCAACCTGCAACGGTACATGAAACAGCAGGGCATGAGGATGTCCGCAAAAATTGGCTGGATCAACGCCGCCCCTCACCCAACCCTCTCCCTAGGGGCGAGGGCTTTTCTAGCTCTCCTTCTCCCTAGGGAGAAGGAGTTGGAGGATGAGGGAAAGGCTCGCGGCACAAGCATTTTAAAAATGTTGGTCATGACAAGCTGCCTAGGGGAGAGGGCTGTTCCTGTGCCGTTCAGCGAGTCGCGAAAAAATCATCATCATCTCTCCGGGATCGGTGTCGGGACACGGCAGTGCCCTGCCCCGATAAGTAGCGGTGCAGGTACATTATTAACCTGGAAGCCCCTAATGCGGTTGGGCTTGATCGGTGGTGCGTTGGTCACTGTGCTCACCGGATGTGTCGGCTACCCCCGTCTCCTCTCCACCCCGTTCGATCCCAGTGGCCGCAGCCTCAACAGTTCCTTCACTGAAACAACCCCGCAAATTTCCGGTCGTTACGTTGTCTTCATGTCCGATCGCCGGGGCAGTCAAGACATCTACTTATATGACACCGCAGAAAGTCGGTTGATTGAGTTACCCGGTCTGAACGCTTTTGACACCATTACCTCCCATCCCGGTGTGTCTGCTGATGGTCGGTTTATTGTTTTTGCCGCCAGTCGGCAGGGGCGATCGGGGATTTATGTCTATAACCGCGACACTCGCCAATTACAAAATCTAGTCCCCAATTTGCAAGCGGAAGTCCGTAATCCCACCATTAGTGCCGATGGTCGCGCGATCGCCTTTGAAGCCGCCATCAACGGCCAATGGGATATCCTCCTCTACAACCGCTTCGGCCAACCCCTCAACGTCCCCACCCAACCGCAGTAAGAGAAGACTCATTCACTACTGCTCCAACACATCCCCCTGCATACCTTCATGCGATCAATGCCTCAATTGTTCAGTTCTGCGATCAGTAAAGCGATCGCCGCTGCCTTGGTGGTCATTCTTTGCTTCTGTACCGCCACCCCAGCCGCTTGGGCATTTTGCGGCTTCTTTGCTGCCAAAACCAACAGCAGCTTAGGTAACTCGGCCTCGCGGGTTGTGATTGCCCACAACGGCAACCACAGCGTCTTCACCATGCAGAATAACTTTCAGGGGGATGTGGGTGAATTTGTCCGGATTGTCCCCATTCCCGTGTTGCCCACCCGCCAACAGGTGCGGATTGGGGACAATGCGATCATCGATCGCCTCGACAGTTTCACCTCCCCCCGACTGGCGCAATATCGAGACCGTCCTTGCACCGAAGAACACCAAATCTATGGGTTCCTGTTATTTGCCGCTATCTGTTTTGGTCTGGTCGGCTTTGGAGTGATCACCTTTGGAGCCAGAAGCCTGCGGGGTCGCTTGCTGCAACTGGGAACCGTTGCTGTCGTTATCTCCATTTTGGTAGCACTGGCACTGCCCAGTTTCCTCAACCAAGCCAATAAAGCTGGCGGTTCAGCACGACAGGCGGCTGGGCAAGTGGCGATCGCCGATCAGTTTGCCGTAGGGGAATATGATGTCACGCTACTGAGTGCCAGCGAATCGGATGGACTGATCGACTGGTTGCAGACCAACGGTTATAAAATTTCCAACCAAGCCCAACCGATGCTGCAAGAGTACATCCAACAGGGCATGAAGTTTTTTGTGGTGCGGGTGAATTTAGAGCGGTTTGCCCAAACGGCGGCGAATGTTTTACGGCCAATTGTGATCGAGTATGACGCGCCGACGGTGATGTTGCCGATTCGCTTGGGGACGCTCAACGCCGCCGGAGACTACCAGGATGTCACCGTCTATCTGCTCACGGCAGACAATCCGATGGAATTGGCGAATTATCCCACCCTGCCCATCCCCACCGATGCCATCTCTAATACGCGGCAACCCTCCGGCCAAGAGTTACCAGCCTTTGTGCAAAACCAGTTTCAGGACTTTTACCAAGCTCTGTTTCAACAGCAATATGAACAGGCGGGTAAACGGGCGGGATTTTGGGAATATGCCGGGCCAATTGCGTTTGGTGCGGCCTGCGACCCCTGCACCATGCCCATGGAAGATGTGGTAGAACTGCGGGCTAATTTGGGTTTGTTAGGGGTGTTTTGGGATGCGGAGGTCGCTAACCGCCGTGTGATGGTGACGCGGTTGCATGTCCGGTACACCGCTGACCAATTCCCAGAAGACTTGCAATTTCGAGAAATTAGCCAAGATGCATTTATGGAAAAAATGGTGCAACAGCGATCGCTGAGTCGCAATGGCGTATTCCAAGCCCGATATGTGATTCGTCAAGCCGATTCTACGCTGTGCTTGGCGGGATGGCAGTATCACCAAGCGATGGGGCGGACGAGGGAAAATCTGTCGCGGTTGACGGGCTGGAGTCGGGAGGAAATCCAACGGCGATCGCGGATGTTATAGCAACTGTTCCAGGCTCGTACACAAACGACTATAACGACTATATGGCAAGAGCGAGTAACAAGGGACTGAAGCCGCTGATTACTCGCTCTCGTGAATCTTGCAAGGTTATAGAGGGATTAGATCGACGCTGCTAAGAAGCCATCGCCACTTCTACCATCTGCTGCAATTCGCCCTTTTGGTACAGCTCAATCATGATGTCAGAGCCACCAATAAATTCGCCGTTGATGTAGACCTGGGGAATGGTTGGCCAATTGGAATATTCTTTAATGCCTTGGCGGATTTCGTAATCTTCCAGAATGTCAAAGGTTTCAAACGGTACTCCCAAGGTGCTGAGAATTTGCACCACATTGTTGGAGAAACCGCATTGGGGCATCAATTTGTTGCCCTTCATAAACACCATAATTTTGTTTTGCTGAATCAAAGATTCAATCCGGGCTTGTAGTTCTGGAGTCATAGAGGTTACCTGTTAGGTTTGACTGAAATTGTTTACAACTGAGAACCGGAATTACCACAACATTTAGTAACTCGTAGTAACTCGGTCAATCAAGCATTGGCGTTCGCTGCCCAGTCTTGCGGGGTGTAGGTTTTAATCGACATGGCATGGATCGCCCCACTCAGCATCTCTTGCTCAACGGTTTTCTTCACCAGTTGGTGCTGTTGCAACAGTCGTTTTCCCTCAAAGGCTGAAGACACCACAACGACATCAAAGTGTTCGCCATCGTTGCTCATGACTTGCACCTGGGCATCTGGGATTTCAGCTTTAATCCGCTCCTCAACTAGTTGGGGGCTAACCATACGTGTGTAAATCCTCGATCCGGAGTTTGATGTGCCATTCTTATTTATACTGCAACTTTCCCCCCAACCAAAGCCCTGAAATAGGTAATGGGTAATTGGTGATGGGTAATTGGTGATGGGTAATTGGCAGATAGCAATCCGAAACCAGCTATGAACAGACAAGGGGCTTAAGCCCCTTGTTCGGGCTTGTCGTTACCAACATTTTTAAAACGATTATGCCGCCAGCTTTGCCCTCATCCTCCAACTCCTTCTCCCTAGGGAGAAGGAGGGCTAGAAAAGCCCTCTCCCTGGGGAGAGGGTTGGGTGAGGGGAAGATGTTGGTAATGACAAGCTTGTTCGGGGGGATGTACAACTAGCGTTGTTTGTCACCCACTTGACCCAAGTACCCATTACCCATTACTTACTACCGATCAGCCATTCCCACTTCCCACTTCCAAGCCGATTGGGCAAGCCACATTGGTGCCACCCAGACCGCAATAGCCACCGGGATTTTTCGCCAAATACTGTTGGTGATATGCCTCGGCGTAGTAAAACTCTGGCGCGTCCAGAATTTCTGTGGTGATGGTGCCATAACCCGCTTTGGTTAACGCCGCTTGGTAGGCATCCCGTGACAGTTGCGCCGATCGCGTCTGTTCCGGTGAGTAGGTGTAAATGCCAGAGCGGTATTGGGTGCCGACATCATTCCCTTGGCGCATTCCTTGGGTGGGGTTGTGGCTTTCCCAAAACAGTTTCAGCAATGCCTCGTAGCTGATCAACTTGGGATCAAACACCACCAGCACCACCTCATTATGCCCCGTCATGCCTGTGCAGACTTCTTGGTAGGTGGGATTGGGCGTAAAGCCAGCCGCATAACCGACTGCGGTACTAAATACGCCCTCCTGTTGCCAGAATTTCCGTTCTGCTCCCCAGAAACAGCCCAGCCCAAACATTGCCATCTCCAACCCTGGCGGGAAGGGGGGTTGGAGCGGATTGCCGTTGACATAATGAGCCGCAGGAACGGACATTTTTTCAGCTCGTCCCGGTAAGGCTTCATGGGGTTGCGGCACAGCTAACTTTTTACCAAATCCAAATAACACCATGGTGTTGAGTCCCCATTACTACAAGCGTCTTTACAATTCGTTGCAATTCACAGTCGTTCCTTACATTGTACGAACTAGATCGACGTGGTAACTGAGATGGGGATGAAAAGTCGGTGATAATTTAATGTCAATACAGCAATGTGAATAGAGCCGTGTGTGCGGGTGGGGCATTCTGTCGGCGGTAAGGGGATGCCGCCACGGGGGATACACAGCCATTGGCTTGTGGTTTAGCTGAGGGCAACGTTGGATGAGACAGTGGGGAGGGTGAAGTAAATGGTCGCTCCTTGTTCCACCGCTGCCTCTGCCCACACGCGCCCTCCGTGGCGGTTGATGATTCGTTGAACAGTGGCTAAGCCGATGCCCGTGCCAGGAAACTCATTGGTGTTGTGCA